>NZ_RZQG01000468.1:0-4661 GCF_003998635.1 Mesorhizobium sp. M7D.F.Ca.US.004.03.1.1 | reverse complement strand
GGCTTCGCCCAACTGAGCCAGGTGTCGAAGAACCTCCTGTGCAGTGCGTTCTGCTTTCCGGTCCAGGCATGGCGAAACTGATCGAGATAGGCGGCGCGGATCGGATCGGGGCCATTTCCCCCGCTACTGCCAAGCAACTCGGCCTTCACTGTTTCCATTTCGGGAGTGACGAGGGCGTAAACGGTTTTGCTGGCGCCGGCCTGACGCAAGCGCACATCAAGGTTCTGTCGCGGATCATATTGTGTGGTCGTGGCCATGCCGGTCTGCCTTTTGCATTGCTGCGAAACTACGGATCGCGACCTACCTTTGCAACGGCCCAACAATAGGCGCTCGGCTGGTGTCATCGAAGCAGCGCTGGCTCCGGCGACACGACCAAGGTCGGGACTTGGCATGAGGCCCTGGACGCTATATCTGAGACCGACACCTACAATCTCGACAAGAAGCAGCACGCCCTGACCATGATCGACCGCCTGAATTCTGCAATGCGAATGTGACGGCCTTTTCTATGCATGCCGTTGCCCCCAAAACCGGGGCCACTTTTGGGCGGCATGCATTGGCCTCGGGATGGCAATCACTGTCCCGATGCGATATCCACCGCCACGCCTTTCCATTCAGACATTCATGACGGTTCATTCATGTCACGCGACACATTCTACATCACCACCCCGATCTTTTATCCGAACGGCAAGCCGCATATCGGTCACGCCTATACGGTTATTGCTACCGACGCGCTGGCTCGCTTCCAGCGCCTGGACGGCAAGGACGTGTTCTTCCTGACCGGCACCGACGAACATGGCCTCAAGATGCAGCAGACGGCCGAGAAGGAAGGCATAACGCCACTGGCGCTGGCCGACCGCAATTCGGCGATTTTCCGCGCGATGACCGAGGCGATGGGCGGTTCGAATGACGAGTACATTCGCACGACGGAGCCGCGGCACTATGAATCCTGCCAGGCAATCTGGAAAGCGATGGCCGCCAATGGCGACATCTATCTCGACCGCTATAGCGGCTGGTACTCGGTCCGCCAGGAAGCCTATTTCGACGAAGGCGAGACGACAGTCGACGAGGATGGCGTGCGTCGCGAACCGCTTGGCTCGCCCGTCGAATGGAACGAGGAAGAAAGCTACTTCTTCAGGCTTTCGGCCTATCAGGACAAATTGCTGGCCCTTTTTGACAGCCAGCCCGACTTCGTCGGCCCGACTGAGCGCCGCAACGAGGTGCTCAGCTTCGTCAAGTCCGGGCTGAAGGATCTGTCGATTTCGCGCACGACCTTCAAATGGGGCGTGCCGGTGCCGGGCGACGACAAGCATGTGATGTATGTCTGGGTCGACGCCCTGACCAATTACATCACCGCCGCCGGCTATCCCGACACAAAGGCCGAGCAGTGGCGCTATTGGCCGGCCACGCACATCATCGGCAAGGACATTGTCCGCTTCCATGCGGTCTATTGGCCAGCCTTTCTGATGTCGGCCGGTATCGAGTTGCCAAAGCGCGTTTTCGCGCATGGCTTCCTGTTCAACCGCGGCGAGAAAATGTCGAAATCGGTTGGCAACGTCGTCGATCCATTCGCGATGGTCGAGCACTACGGCCTCGACCAGGTGCGGTATTTCTTCCTGCGCGAGGTGCCGTTCGGCAACGACGGCAGCTACAGCCATGAAGCGATCGTCAACCGTACCAATGCCGACCTTGCCAATGGTCTTGGCAATCTGGCACAGCGCTCGCTGTCGATGATCGCCAAGAACTGCGGCGGCGTGGTGCCGCAACGCGGCGACCTGACGGATGCCGACAGCGCGATCCTGGACCAGGCCGTCGCCGCTCTCGATACGGCGCGCAAGGCGATGGCCGAGCAGGGCATCCATCTGGCGCTGGCAGCGATCTTCGGCGTGGTGGCGGAAGCCGATCGCTACTTCGCCGGCGAGGCACCATGGGCACTGAAGAAGACCAATCCGGAGCGGATGGAAACCGTGTTGTGGACGACGGCCGAAGTCGTGCGTCGCGTGGCGGTGCTGTGTCAGCCCTTCGTCCCGGGCTCGGCCAACAAACTGCTCGATCTGCTGGCGGTCCCGGCGGACAGGCGCGATTTCGCGCATGTCCACGCGGACCATGCGCTGGCGCCGGGCACTGCGTTGCCCGTGCCGGAAGGGGTGTTTCCGCGTTACGTCGAACAGCCGGACGCGAACGTCTGATGCTCGTCGACAGCCACTGCCATCTGGATTTTCCAGATTTCGCCGAGGAGCGGGCGGCTATTGTCGCCCGCGCCAAGGCGGCCGGAATCGGCCGCATGGTGACGATCTCGACCCGCGTGAAGCGGTTTCAGCAAATCATTGAAATCGCAGACACTTTCGATGAAGTATACTGTTCGGTCGGCACCCATCCGCACAATGCCGCGGAAGAGCTGGACGTGACGTCAGCCGATCTGGTGCGGCTGGCTGCCCACCCGAAGGTGGTGGCGATCGGCGAGGCCGGTCTCGACTATTTCTACGACAAGGCGCCACGCGACGCTCAGGCGCAAGGGTTTCGCAATCACATCGCCGCCGCACGCGAGACGGGGCTGCCGCTGGTCATCCATTCGCGCGATGCCGATGCCGATATGGCTGATATTCTCGAGAACGAAACAGGGAAGGGCGCCTTCCCCTTCATCCTGCATTGCTTTTCTTCGGGGCGTCGGCTTGCCGAAATCGGTGTCGCGCTCGGCGGCTATGTGTCCTTTTCGGGCATCCTGACCTTCAAGAATTCAGCTGAGTTGCGTGCCATCGCCGCCGATGTGCCGCATGACCGCCTGCTGGTCGAAACCGACGCGCCCTATCTGGCGCCCATGCCATTTCGCGGCAAGCGCAACGAGCCGGCCTATGTCGCCCATACCGCCAGGGTGCTGGCCGAAACAATCGGCGTCAGCGAGGCTGAAATCGCTGATTTGACGACGAACAATTTCTTCCGCCTGTTCGGCAAGATGCCGCGACCTGCTGAACGATGACTGACCGGCTGCGCCTCACCATTCTCGGCTGTGGCTCGTCGCCAGGTACGCCGCGCATCACCGGCGACTGGGGCAATTGCGACCCGGACAATCCGAAGAACCGGCGCACGCGCGCCGCCGCGCTCGTCGAGCGGATCGCGGCGAATGGCAGCCGCACGACTGTTGTCATCGACACCGGACCGGATTTTCGTCAGCAGATGCTGCTGGCTTGCGTCAAACGCATCGACGCGGTCGTCTATACGCACCCGCACGCCGACCATATACACGGCATCGACGATCTGCGCGGTTTCGTCCTCGATCGGCGCCAGCTGATCGAGGTCCACGCTGACAGCGCAACAATGCTTCGGCTGCGGGAGGCGTTCGGATATTGTTTCGAGACGCCACAAGGCAGTTCCTATCCGCCGATCGTCCGGCCGCATCTCATCGACCACGCCAGGCCGGTGGTCATCGAAGGAGAGGGGGGTGCCCTCACCCTCGAGCCGTTGCCGCAAATCCACGGTGACATCATATCGCTCGGCTTCCGCATCGGCGGGCTCGCTTATTGTCCTGACATCAGTGGCTTTCCGGAGGCCACCGCCGAACGGCTGCGCGACCTCGACGAGCTTGTCATCGACGCGCTGCAGTACCGGACGCACCCAAGTCATTTGTCACTTGGCGAGGCGCTTGAATGGATCGAGCGGCTAGCGCCAGGACACGCCGTGCTGACGCATATGCATGTACCGCTCGACTACGCTACGGTGATGGCCGAGACGCCAGCCAATGTCGAACCCGCCTATGACGGCATGGTGATTGAAATCCCTTATGAATCAGCGTGATGCGAATAGACCTTCATGAGGGCTTTCGGCTCCTTAGCGCAAATATCAGCAGCGTCCCGATCCGCTCGTAGCCCATCCGGGGATAGAGCAGCGCCCCGGCGTGGGTTGCAGCCAGCACCGAGTACCTCGACCCCCGCGCCCGATCGTCGTGCAACATTTTCGACATCAAAGCCTGGCCAATACCGCGACGTCGGTGCGAAGGCTCGACATACATGCTCGAACACCACGTGGCTCCCACGGCATCCAGGCTGCGCACGCGCCCAACAATATCGGCGCCATCGACTGCCACATACTGGCGGAACGGCGCGCTGTCGCCGAGCAAATCGTCCGCGATCGGCTGCCTGCGGATGATCTTTCCCAACTGTGCCGCCCGTTCGGCTGTCTGTACGCGTTCGACCGAAGCAACAGCAACCGCTGGCGGGCTCGGAATCTGGCGCAATCGGTGGACGAAAAAGCCTTCGGTCCGAAGCAGCCGGTAGCCAAGAGCTTTGTAGGCGGTTCGTGTCGGCCCATCCGGATCCTCGTTCGCGACCACAACGGAAATGGCAAAGCCCGGCCGTGCATGCTGCCGCACAATGGCATCGGCCTCTTGAGCGTCGACGTCATGGACGACCCATTCCTCGCCACGGTAGTCGCGAGGATTCTTGCGCTCGGCGTCGCACATCAGCCACAACGGTCCGACGCGGCTAGCCTCGTAAGGAAACGTGCGGCTTCTGTCGGCGCTGTAGCCATGCACGAACACGTCGATCGCCGCTTCGATCTGGCTGCTTGCTCTCGTCATTTCAACAGCCTAGCGTTGGCTATCCGCTCAAGGCAATACGCCACAATCGGCTCAAGCCTATGACAATCAGCGGGAATTTCCAGTTCTTGGC
>NZ_RZQG01000467.1:0-4670 GCF_003998635.1 Mesorhizobium sp. M7D.F.Ca.US.004.03.1.1 | reverse complement strand
GGGCATTGAAGATCGCGATCGTTGCCGGAGAGGAGTCTGGCGATCTGCTCGGCGCCGACATCGTGCGTTCGCTCAAGCAGGCTACCGGGCGCGAGGTGCAACTCGTCGGACTCGGCGGCCGCCATTTGCAGGCGCTGGGACTGGCCTCGCCATTCGATGCCGGCGAGATCGCCCTGATGGGGTTCAGCGCCATCTTGCGCGACCTGCCGCGCCTGATGCGGCGGATCAGTCAGCTGGCCAGGACCGTTGAGGACGAAAAGCCGGACTGCCTCGTCACCATCGACAGCCCGGACTTTTCGCTGCGCGTCGCCAAAAAGGTGCGGGCGGCCAATCCATCGATCCCGATCATCCACTATGTCTGCCCGAGCGTCTGGGCGTGGCGGCCGGGCCGGGCGGTGGCGATGAAGCCCTATGTCGACCATATCCTCTGCATCCTGCCGTTCGAGGTGAAGGAGCTCGAGCGGCTGGACGGCCCACCGGGCACCTATGTCGGGCATCGCCTGACCCATGATGCTGGCGTGCTCGCCGCGGCCAAGGCGCAGGACCTGCCGCGCGACCTTTCTCCTGATCGCGTCAAGACCCTGCTTGTCCTGCCCGGTTCGCGGCGCGGTGAGGTGCGGCGCCTGCTCGACCCGTTCGGCGAGACGGTGTCGATGCTGCGCGCGCGTGGACATCGCCTGCGCCTGCTGCTGCCGACGGTTCCGCATGTCGCCGACCTGGTCAAATCCTCGGTCAACCGCTGGGATGAGAAGCCTGAGGTCATCGTCGAGTCCCAGCGCAAATGGCAGGCCTTCGGCAAAGCCGATGCCGCGCTGATCGCGTCCGGGACAGTATCGCTGGAGCTGGCGCTGGCCGGTGTGCCGATGGTCTCCTGCTACAGGCTCGATCCCGTCGCCCGAGTCGTGGCGCCTTACCTGCTGTCCGTCTGGTCGGCGCTGCTGCCCAATCTGATCTCGGATCGAGCCTTAATTCCGGAATTCTACAATGAGTATGTCAAGCCGAACAATCTGGCCCGGCACTTGGAAGCGCTGTTTGCAGACAGTGGGATGCGCGCCTGGCAGAAGCAGGGCTTCGCCGAGATCACGCGGCGCATGGCGACCAACAAGCCTTCAGGCGAGATCGCGGCGGGCGTTGTGCTGCGTCACATAAAAAAGGCGCCCTGACGGGCGCGTTTTTCAATCCAGAAAGCCTCGATCACCGCTTTGCGATCGGCACATAGTCACGCTCCGGCGCACCGGTATAGAGCTGGCGCGGGCGGCCGATCTTCTGGCGTGGGTCCTCGATCATCTCCTTCCACTGCGCGATCCAGCCGACGGTGCGGGCGACCGCGAACAGCACGGTGAACATGGTGGTGGGGAAGCCCAGCGCCTTCAGCGTGATGCCGGAATAGAAGTCGACGTTCGGGTAGAGCTTCTTCTCGATGAAATAGGAATCTGTCAGCGCGATCTTTTCCAGTTCCATGGCGATGTCGAGCAGCGGATCGTCCTTGATGCCAAGCTCGCCCAGAACCTCGTGCGCGGTCTTCTGCATGATCTTGGCGCGCGGATCGTAGTTCTTGTAGACACGGTGGCCAAAGCCCATCAGCCGGAACGGGTCGTCCTTGTCCTTGGCGCGGGCGATGAACTCCGGGATGTGATCGACATGGCCGATCTCGCCCAGCATGTTGAGCGCCGCTTCGTTGGCGCCACCATGCGCCGGGCCCCAAAGGCAAGCGATGCCGGCAGCGATGCACGCGAACGGGTTGGCACCCGACGATCCGGCGAGACGAACGGTCGAGGTCGAGGCGTTCTGTTCGTGATCGGCGTGAAGTATGAAGATGCGCTCCATGGCGCGCGCCAGCACTGGATTGATCTTGTACTCCTCGCACGGCACGGCAAAGCACATGTGCAGGAAGTTGGCAGCGAAATTCAGCTCGTTCTTCGGGTAAATGAAGGGCTGGCCGATGTGGTATTTGTAGGCCATCGCCGCGATCGTCGGCATCTTGGCGATCAGCCGCATGGAGGCAACCATGCGCTGGTAGGGGTCGGAGATGTCGGTGGAGTCGTGATAGAAGGCCGACAGCGCGCCGACCACGCCGCACATCACCGCCATCGGATGCGCGTCGCGGCGGAAGCCGGTGAAGAAGCGCGACATCTGCTCGTGCACCATGGTGTGGCGCGTCACGCGGTAATCGAAATCGTCCTTCTGCGCCTTGGTCGGCAGTTCACCGTAGAGCAGGAGATAGCAGACCTCGAGGAAGTCGCCGTGTTCGGCCAACTGGTCGATCGGATAGCCGCGGTGCAACAGGATGCCGGCGTCGCCGTCGATAAAGGTGATTTCGGACTCGCAGCTTGCCGTCGAGGTGAAGCCGGGATCGTAGGTGAAGGCGCCGGTGGTGGAGTAGAGCGAGGCGATGTCGATGACATCAGGCCCGACCGAACCGCTTCGCACCTTGAATTCGTGAGTCTTGCCGGCGAATTCAAGCGTTGCCGTGGCCTCCTGGGTCTTGCCGCCCAAATCCAGTTTTTTCGCAGCTTCGGTCATTGCAAACTCCTTGTTGTTTCCTCATGCCGGCAAAGGCAAAATCTTGCAAAGCGACACTTCGAAATCACCGCAATGCGCGTATTCGCCACCGCATTTCAGGAGGTGCGTGCCAGATTGGGCCAAGGCCTAATGTTGCACTGCGAAACCCGCCTTTCAATGCCAATCTTCTTGGGCCAGTTTGCTCCTAATCGATTTGATCGGTTATGCGCGCCAGGCTTTCCTCGCGGCCGAGCACAGCGAGCACATCGAACACGCCCGGCGAGGTGCTCTTGCCGGTCAAAGCGGCGCGCAAAGGCTGGGCCACGGCGCCGAGCTTGTGGCCACCAGCGAGTGCAACCTCGCGGATCGCGGCCTCCGCTGCAGCGGCCGTCCAGTCACCTGTAAGCCCGTTCAAAGCTTCGTGAGCACCGCGCAGGATCTTGCGGGCATCGTCATTGAGCAGAAGGGCGGCCTTGTCATCGATCGGCAGCGGTCGCGTGGCAAACAGGAAGGCTGCGCCATCGACGAGTTCGACCAGCGTTTTGGCGCGCTCCTTCAGGCCCGGAAGTGCTGCCAGCAACTGCGCCTTGTTGGCGTCGTTCAAGCGCGAGGCCATCGCAGGGCCGCCCTCGAGATAGGGCAGAGTGGCGATGAAGATATCGAACAGCTCGGCATCGCTCATGCGGCGCATATGCGCGCCGTTGATCGCTTCGAGCTTGGCGAAGTCGAACCGGGCCGCGCCCTTGTTGACGTCGCCGATGTCGAACCAGGAAATCATGTCCGTGATCGACATGATCTCGTCGTCGCCATGGCTCCAGCCGAGACGCGCCAGGTAGTTGAGCAGCGCCTCCGGCAGGTAGCCCATGGCGCGATAGGCCTCGACGCCAAGCGCGCCGTGCCGTTTCGACAGCTTGGCACCATCGGCGCCGTGGATCAGCGGGATATGCGACATGGACGGCACGTCCCAGCCCATGGCGTCATAGATCACGGTCTGACGGGCGGCATTGGTCAAATGGTCGTCGCCACGGATGATGTGGGTGACGCCCATGTCATGATCGTCGACGACGACGGCATGCATGTAGGTCGGATTGCCGTCCGAACGCAGGATGATGAAGTCGTCGAGATCCTTGTTGGGAAAGCGCACCTCGCCCTGGACGCGGTCATGGACGATGGTCTCGCCCTCGGTCGGCGCTTTGATGCGGATGGCGCCCTTGGCGCCTGCAGGAGCCTCTGAGGGGTCGCGGTCACGCCAGCGGCCGTCATAGCGGGGCGGCAGGCCCTTGGCTCTGGCGGCCTCGCGCATCGCCTCCAGCTCGACCGGCGTCGCGTAGCAATAATAGGCCTTGCCCATGCGCACGAGCTCCTCGGCCACCTCGCGGTGGCGCGGCGCACGCTCGAACTGCGACACCGGCTCGCCGTCCCAGGTAAGGCCGAGCCAGGAAAGCCCGTCGAGAATGGCAGCGGTCGCGGCTTCGTTGGTGCGTTCGCGGTCGGTGTCCTCGATGCGCAGCAGCATCGTGCCATCGGTGTGCTTTGCATACAGCCAGTTGAACAGCGCCGTGCGCGCGCCGCCTATATGCAGGTAGCCGGTGGGCGAGGGGGCAAAACGGGTGACGACCTTGTCGGACATGGAACTCTCGGAAACCATCTGAAGCGGGTGCTGTCGCGCGGACTTTCGCACGGTTGGCGTTCATGTAGCATAGGGTGTCGAGGGCGCAAGGGGCAGACCCGATGGCTGGACGAGGCTGGGGCTCGGATCAGGGCGAGGACGCTGTCATTGGCGTCAGCGAACGGTCGCTTTTTGCGCCTCTGCCAGCCCCGCTGCCGCCGCCGTCGCCCCTCGTGCCGGCTCCCGGCAAAGCGCCGTTACAAGCGGATGTCGACGCCTCTGTTCCAGTTGCCGAAACCGGCAGGATCGTGCGCGTGCCCCGGCACATCGGCCGGATTTCGCTGCCTCGCTTGCGCCATAGCGTAGCCACAGCAGCGGGCCTGGAACTCGACCGAGGCGTGGCCTTCCTGCTGGTGCCGGTCTGCCTGGCGATCGGAGCGATCGGCTATTTTTCGCTGACGGCGGAGCCTGACTTTGCCAAGCCCGTCGCGGTCGTCGCCCTGGCGGCGCTCTGTGCGCTGGTCTCCCGTTCATGGCCGAAGACCCATCTGTGCTTCAT
>NZ_RZQG01000466.1:0-4698 GCF_003998635.1 Mesorhizobium sp. M7D.F.Ca.US.004.03.1.1 | reverse complement strand
CTGCTCGCCGATCCCGACATCGATGCCGTCTACATTTCGATACCGCATCCCGGTCATGCGCAATGGGCGATCAAGGCGGCCGAGGCCGGAAAGCATGTGCTGTGCGAAAAGCCGCTTGCGCTGACCGCCTTCGAGGCCGACGCCATGATCCATGCCGCGGGCAAGGCCGGCACATTCCTCGGCGAAGCCTTTATGTACCGGCTGCATCCGCAGACGCTGAAGCTGGTGGAGCTGATCAGGTCTGGTGTCATTGGCGACATCAGGATGATCAAGTCTAGTTTCGGCTTCGCCATGCCGGGCTTCATGCCGCAGCACCGGCTCTATGCCAACGATCTCGCCGGCGGCGGCATTCTCGACGTCGGCGGCTATCCCGTCTCGATGGTGCGGCTGATTGCCGGCGCCGCAGTCGGAAAACCTTTCGCTGAGCCAGACAAAGTGGTCGGCACCGCCCATCTTGGCCAGTCCGGCGTCGACGAATGGGCCTCCGCGCTGCTGCATTTCCCAGGTGGCATTGTCGCCGAAGTCTCCTGCAGCATCTCGCTCAACCAGGACAATGTCTTGCGCATCCTGGGCACCAAAGGTCGCATCGAAGTGCCGGACTTCTGGTTCGCCGGCGGCAACCGCGACGTCGGCCTCGGCCAGATCGACGTCATCGCATCCGACGGCGCGCGCGAGACCATCAGCGTCAACGAGAGGCGCCATGTCTATTCCTTCGAGGTCGACGCAGCCGGTGAGGCCATCCGCGCCGGGCGGCAGGAATTCGCCTGGCCGGGCATGGCGTGGGCGGAGAGCCTCGGCACCTTGCGCGTGCTGGACAGATGGCGCGCGGCAGCCGGCCTCGAATACGGGATCGAGAAGGCTCAACAACGCGTCAACACCATCTCCGGCCGGCCATTGCGATCGGGAGGCACGGCGATCGCCAAGCGCACGATCCCTGGCCTGTCGAAGCCGGCGTCGGTGGTGGCGCTCGGCTTCGAGGATTTCCGTACGTTCTCCTCGGGTTCGATCCTGCTCGATGCCTTCTTCGAGGCCGGCGGCAATCTCTTCGACACCGGTTTTGTATATGGCGCCGGCTACACCGAAAAGTTGCTTGGCGAATGGCTGAAAAATCGCGGTGTGCGCGCGCAATCGGTGGTCATCGCCAAGGGCGCGCATTCGCCGCTCTGCTATCCCGACGTGATCGGCAAGCAGCTCGACCAGTCGCTCGACCGCCTGCAGACCGACCATGTCGATGTCTATTTCATGCATCGCGACAATCCGGGTGTGCCGGTTGGCGAATTCGTCGATGCGATGGATCGTGAGGTCAAGGCTGGCCGCATCCGCGGCCCGTTCGGCGGCTCGAACTGGACGATGGAACGCATAGACGAGGCGATTGCCTATGCCGAACGCACCGGCAAGCAAAAGCCCGGCGCGCTGTCCAACAATTTCTCGCTGGCCGAAATGCTGGAGCCGATCTGGGCAGGCTGCGTCACTGCGTCCAGCGATGCCTGGAAGACCTGGCTGACCGCCCGGCAGATGCCGAACTTCGCCTGGTCAAGCCAGGGGCGTGGCTTCTTCACCGATCGCGCCGGGCGCGACAAGCGCGACAATGAGGAACTGGTGCGGGTGTGGTACTCGGAGCGGAATTTCGGCCGCCGCGACAGGGCGATCGAACTTGCCGCGAGACTGGGCAAGAGCCCGATCCATATTGCGCTGGCCTATGTGCTCGCTCAGCCGTTCCCATCCATCCCGCTGATCGGGCCACGCGCGCTGGACGAACTCGATGACAGTCTGCGCGCCCTCGACATCACGCTGTCGCAAGCCGATCTCGAATGGTTGGATGGCGGGAGTCTGCGCGCTGCCTAGTTAACTGCCTGTTTAACGGCGCCGGTGTCAGGTCTCGTCATCGAAGGCCCTGACGCCGCGCCGGAGTTCTCAAATTGGCATACATGCCGGTCGTGCGGAATTGGCTCGGCGTGATGCCGTAGCAGCGGCGAAAGACCTTCGAGAAATAGTTGGCGTCCTCGAAACCGCACAGGATGGCGACTTCCTTCACCGGCAGGAAATCCGCCTTGGTCAGCAGCTTTGCCGCCCGTTGCAGGCGCTGCTGCAGCACGAACTCGGCAGGCGGCAGGCCTTCGCTTTCGGCGAAGCAGCGTGAGAAATGGGCCCGGCTGAGGCCACTGATCTGAACCAGGTCCGCCACCGGCAGCGGCCTGTCGAGATTGGCGTTGATGTGATCGATGACCGGCTGCATGACGCTCTGTTTTTCGGCAAAGGCATGTGAGCCGAAGACATCGTCATAGAGCGCCATCGCCGCCTCGTAAGCGACGGCGGACGCAGCCCCCGGCGAAGCGGCTCCTTTGATCAGACGCAGGCTGCAATCGGCAAGATGATCGATCGTCGCCGGCTGCAGCCGAAATACCGGACCCGAGACGCTGAGGATCGACTTGTGGATGCGCAGCGCCTCCTCGCCGTTCATCGAAATCCAGAAATATTCCCAGCGCTCGTCCCCGGCCAGCCAGTAGCGGTGGTTGTGCGGCACCAGCACCAGCAAGGTGTCGTTCTTCTGCAGGCGGTAGTTGCGGTTCTCGTAGCGCAGCCGGCCGGTTCCGCTGATCGTGTGCTGGAGCACGGTGAACGGCGTCTG
Source organism: Mesorhizobium sp. M7D.F.Ca.US.004.03.1.1 (assembly GCF_003998635.1). Classification (NCBI taxonomy): domain Bacteria; kingdom Pseudomonadati; phylum Pseudomonadota; class Alphaproteobacteria; order Hyphomicrobiales; family Phyllobacteriaceae; genus Mesorhizobium; species Mesorhizobium sp. M7D.F.Ca.US.004.03.1.1. The sequence continues at coordinate 2,069 of NZ_RZQG01000466.1, read as the reverse complement.
GCCGCGCCTGCGCCCATCCCAGTCGTAGATTTCGTCCTCGCGCACCTCATAGCCCGTGCTCGTCGGCATGGCGTGCAGGCGCTGGCGGCCGCGCGGCAGCGAGATCGTGCGCATGGACTGTCCGTTGGCGATCAAATCTTGCAGCACAAAATTACCCTTGAAAGCATAATCCTTCTCTGGTCGCGCTCGCGAATAAGCGCATAATCCCCGTCGAAAAGCGAGAGAGATCCGCAGTCGAGGAGCGGACAGGGAGGTTGGCGAGCCGGATTCCGGCTTGTCTTGCATGCGTGTCGCGGCATGTGGCTACAGCCTCCCATTGTCATTCCTTGCCTGCCATTCGAATGGAATGAGGTGCGGCTGATGAGTTTCAAAATCGCTATCATCGGTGCCGGCAGCGTCGGCTTCACCAAGAAATTGTTCACCGACATCCTCTGCGTGCCCGAATTCACCGACATCGAATTCGCGCTGACCGACGTCAGCGAGCACAACCTTCAGATGATCAAGGCGATCCTCGACAGGATCGTCGAAGCGAACAGATTGCCGACCAGGGTGACGGCGACCACCGACCGCCGCAGGGCGCTTGAAGGCGCACGTTACGTCATCAGCTGCGTGCGGGTCGGAGGTCTCGAAGCCTATGCCGACGATATCCGCATTCCCCTGAAATACGGCATCGACCAGTGTGTCGGCGACACGATCTGCGCCGGCGGCATCCTCTATGGCCAGCGCAACATCCCGGTGATCCTGGATTTCTGCAAGGACATGCGCGAGGTCGCCGAGACCAACGTCAAATTCCTGAACTACGCCAATCCGATGGCGATGAACACCTGGGCAGCGATCGAATACGGCAAGGTCGACACTGTCGGGCTCTGCCACGGCGTCCAGCACGGTGCCGAGCAGATCGCCGAGGTGCTGGGCGCGAAGTCCACGCAGGAGCTCGACTATGTCTGTTCCGGCATCAACCACCAGACCTGGTTCATCGACCTGCGCCTCAACGGCCGCCCCATCGGCAAGGACGAACTGGTGGCCGCCTTCGAGGCGCATCCGGTCTATTCGCAGCAGGAGAAGCTGCGCATCGATGTCCTGAAGCGCTTCGGCGTCTATTCGACCGAAAGCAACGGCCATCTTTCCGAATATCTGCCCTGGTACCGCAAACGCCCCGACGAGATCACGCGCTGGATCGATATGTCCGACTGGATCCACGGCGAGACGGGCGGCTATCTCCGCCACTCCACCGAAACCCGCAACTGGTTCGAGACGGAATATCCGCAGTTCCTCCAAGCGGCGTCACAGCCGATCGATCCCGGGAAGCGCTCCAACGAGCATGCCAGCCACATACTGGAGGCGCTGGAGACCAACCGCGTCTATCGCGGCCACTTCAACGTCAGGAACAATGGCGTGATCACCAACCTGCCGCAGGATGCCATCATCGAGTCGCCCGGCTTCGTCGACCGCTTCGGCATCAACATGGCCGCCGGCATCACGCTGCCGGAAGCCTGCGCCGCCACCTGCATCGCCTCGATCAACGTCCAGCGCATGTCGGTGCATGCCGCGATATCAGGCGACATCGATCTGCTGAAGCTCGCCGTGCTGCATGATCCCCTGGTCGGCGCGGTTTCGACCCCGGAGGAGGTCTGGCAGATGGTCGATGAAATGGTCGTCGCCCAGGCGGCCTGGCTGCCGCAATATGCCCATGCGGTTCCGGCCGCCAGGGAACGGCTGTCGACATCGGCGGTAAAGACCCGCGAGTGGGCGGGCGCCGCGCGGCGCAGCGTTCGCTCGATCGAGGAATTGCGCGCCGAAAAAGCAGCGCTGAAACAAGCCGGCTGAAACGGGCCGGCTGAGCCTCATGCGGTGATGGTGAATCCAAGGGAGGCGGATCCACTCTCACGAAGCCGTTTTGAGTTCGAGGAGAAGCGGAGCAGGTGCAAACGCTCCGGAACAAACAAGAGGGAGAGAGACAGTGAGGAATTTACGCAATATCGGCCTTGCTGCCGGACTGGCGCTGAGCGTCTCGGTTTCGGCACTCAGTGCATACGCTTCCGAGCCGACGGTTCCGCCGGCGCCGACAC
>NZ_RZQG01000465.1:0-4700 GCF_003998635.1 Mesorhizobium sp. M7D.F.Ca.US.004.03.1.1 | reverse complement strand
TCTCTATTGTTTCCGTCGGTCGCCGGAATGCTGACCGCGATGTCGGGCGCCGCCTTTGCCGACACCGCCGTCTCCGCCGTCACCGATCTCAACGTCCGAGCCGGGCCTGGTCCGCAATATCCTGTCATCGGCGTGCTCGCCGCCGGGCAGTCGGCGACGCTCAATGGCTGCATGGAAAACAGCAAATGGTGCACCATCGCCGAGGCCGGCGGCCAGGGTTGGGTCTATTCCGACTATGTGACGGCTGATTTCGGTGGCAGCCGGGTCGTGCTGACGCAGCGGCGTTCCAGCGTTGCTGTCGTCTCGCCGCCGGAAGACATCGGCAACTACTCGACCGATTATACCGGCGCGATCGTTGGCGGTGAGCCGGTCGAGGACGCCTTCCCCCCGCCTCCGCCCGAAATCAGAACCTATGTCGACACGCATCGCCTCGACCCCGTCTATCTCGACGGCGAGGTGGTGACCGGCGCGACCTTGCCCGACACCGTCGAACTGCGCGAGATTCCGGACTACAACTACCGCTATGTCTATGTGAACGGCCAGCCGGCGCTGATCGATCCACAGACGCGGCGCATCATGTACGTCGTGCGCTGACATGAATTAGCACAGGCGGCCGCCGCGACAGCAGCGACCGCCCGGTGACCTGCAGGCGGTCGATCCGGCAGGGCCACGCATGTCTGGACGTGCGGCGGTCATCCGTGCGTGATTCCTTTGCGAAAACGATTCCGATTTTCCGGACCATCGGCTAGATCAACAGGCGATGAATTGGGCAAAGGAGCCAGCGTGACGATCGATTCGGCCGCCTTCGAGCGCTATAGGCGCTCGCCGAACGCCAGGACGACGTTGCCGCGCCTTTTCCTCGGAACGGCGATCGTGGTCCTGTTCTGGGCCGCCACGACCGCGGCCGTGCTGTTCTGCGGCACCTACGTTTTCTTCACCTGGCAGGCACCAGCGGCTCCGCCACCAGGCGGGGTAATGCAGGACTTCCTCGCCTCGCCCATCGGCATCCTCACCGCGCTCGTCTCGTTCGCCGGCATCTGGATCGGCCTGTGGGTTGCCATGCGCTGGGTGCATGGCGAGAAGCTATCGGCGCTGATCGGCGTCAGCCATCGTATTTCATGGTCGGGCTTCCTCAAGGGGCTGATCGCGGTGCTGATCACCTCGCTCATATCCGAGATCCTGCTCTATCTGCTGCAGCCGCAGATCGCGCGCGGCACGATCAGCCTGTCGTCCTGGCTGCTGTTCGCGATCCCGATCGCCGCGCTCACTTTGTTGCAGACCTCGTCCGAAGAAATGCTGTTTCGCGGCTATCTGCTGCGCGGCCTGGCCAACCGGTTCAGGAGCCCGTTCATCTGGGCTCTGTTGCCCGCCTTGCTGTTCACGTCGCTGCATTGGAGCACAGGCGCGTCGCCCGCCATCAACGCCTGCGTGCTCGCCTCGATCGCCGCTTTCGTGCTGCTGCTGACGCTTGTCGTCTATGCCACCGGCAATCTCGGCGCCGCCTTGGGCGCTCATCTCGGCAACAATCTGACCGGGTTTCTGCTGATCTCGCATCAGCAGAGCTACAATTCCTTCGCTTTGTTCACCGCCAGGCCGCTCGAAGGGCCGGGCTGGACGACATATGATGCGGTTCTCATCGCCTTCATCGGCATCGCCTGCAGCCTGCTGACGATTTGGTTGCTGCTGCATCCGCGCTCACCGCTGAGGGTTGCCGCTGAGTTGCCCGACCGGTCGGGCTCGGCCTGAACGCAGCCTGGGACGACCCGATATGGGCCTTGTCTTGACTCTGCGGCCGATTTCCTGTCTACACGCCCCGAATTCCGCGACGAGTATCCCTCCGAGCAAGCCGACCAGGACGCCGAAACCTCTTTTGAGGTGAAGTGCTGTAAATCGATCCTGGAGGCCAACACCCGGCAGCGCTGAGCGCCCCCGGGTGCTTTTTGGCTTTTCGCTTGCACGGGCTTTTGCTTGGACACTTGGCGCGAACGCATTACTTCTCGGTCACCGTCCGGGTGCCTGGGAAAAAGGAAGAAGAATGTTTGAATCGCTGCAGGAGCGCCTTGGCTCCATCCTGAACGGCCTCACCGGCCGCGGTGCCCTGTCGGAGGCTGATGTCTCGGCGGCGCTGCGCGAGGTGCGCCGTGCGCTGCTCGAAGCCGACGTGGCGCTGGAAGTGGTGCGCTCCTTCACCGACAAGGTGCGCGAGAAGGCCGTCGGCGCCGCCGTGGTCAAGTCGATCAAGCCCGGCCAGATGGTCGTCAAGATCGTCCATGACGAACTGGTCGAGATGCTCGGCGCCGAAGGCGTCGCCATCGATCTCAATGCCCCGGCCCCGGTCGTCATCATGATGGTCGGCCTGCAGGGGTCCGGCAAGACGACCACTTCGGCCAAGATCGCCAAGCGCCTTTCCGAGCGTCAGAACAAGAAGGTTCTGATGGCCTCGCTCGACACGCGGCGGCCCGCCGCGCAGGAGCAGCTGCGCCAACTCGGCGAACAGGTCAAGGTCGCCACGCTGCCGATCATCGACGGGCAGTCGCCGGTCGACATCGCGCGCCGCGCCGTGCAGGCGGCCAAGCTCGGCGGCCATGACGTCGTCATCCTCGACACCGCCGGCCGCACCCATATCGACGAACCGCTGATGGTCGAGATGGCCGACATCAAGAAGGTGTCGAGCCCACACGAAATCCTGCTGGTCGCCGACTCGCTGACCGGCCAGGACGCCGTCAATCTGGCCAAGAGCTTCGACGAGCGCGTCGGCATCACCGGTCTCGTGCTGACCCGCATGGACGGCGACGGCCGCGGTGGTGCAGCCCTTTCGATGCGCGCCGTCACCGGCAAGCCGATCAAGCTGATCGGCACCGGCGAAAAGATGGACGGGCTGGAGGAATTCCACCCCAAGCGCATCGCCGACCGCATCCTCGGCATGGGCGACATTGTCTCGCTCGTCGAAAAGGCCGCAGAAAACATCGACGCCGAACAGGCGGCGGCGATGGCCAAGAAGATGCAGTCGGGCAAGTTCGACCTGAACGACCTCGCCAGCCAGCTTCAGCAGATGTCGAAGATGGGCGGCATGGGCGGCATCATGGGCATGATGCCCGGCATGGGCAAGATGAAGGACCAGATGGCCGCCGCCGGTCTCGACGACAAGATGTTCGGCCGCCAGCTCGCCATCATCTCGTCGATGACCAAGGCCGAGCGCGCCAACCCCGACCTTCTCAAGCATTCACGCAAGAAGCGCATCGCCGCCGGTTCCGGCACCGACGCGGCCGAAATCAACAAGCTGCTCAAGATGCATCGCGGCATGGCCGACATGATGAAGGCGATGGGCGGCAAGGGCAAAGGCGGCGGCCTGATGCGCGGCATGATGGGCGGTCTCGCCTCCAAGATGGGCCTCGGCGGCATGATGCCTGGCGGCATGGGCGGCATGATGGGCGGCGGCATGCCGGACCTGTCGAAGATGGATCCCAAGCAGCTCGAAGCCTTGCAGAAGCAGGCGCAAGCGGCCGGTCTCGGTGGCGGCATGAAAGGCCTTCCCGGCGGCGGTGGCCTGCCCGGTCTGCCCGGCGGCATGAAACTTCCCGGGCTTCCCGGTCTCGGCGGCGGCGGGCTGCCCGGCCTTGGCAAGAAGAAGTGAGGACGCCATGAACGAAGAGAAAGATATGGCCGACGCCCGCACCATCCTGGCCGATTACCGCGCCTCGATCGACAACATCGACGCAGCCCTCATCCACATGCTGGCCGAGCGCTTCCGCTGCACCAAGGCGGTTGGCGTGCTGAAGGCGACGCATGGCCTGCCGCCGGCCGACCCGGCGCGCGAGCAGCAGCAGATCGCCCGGCTGCGCCAGCTGGCGAAGGATGCCCATCTCGACCCGGATTTCGCGGAAAAATTCCTCAACTTCGTCGTCCGCGAAGTGATCCGCCACCACGAACAGATCGCCGCTTCCAACGGCGTGACGAAAACCAACTGAAACCCAATCAACGAACTTAGAGTTTTTAGGAGAAAAGAAATGCCCTTGAAGATCCGACTGGCCCGTGCGGGCTCGAAGAAGCGTCCTTACTACCACGTCGTCATCGCCGACGCCCGTTCGCCGCGCGACGGCCGGTTCATCGAGTCGATCGGCTCGTGGAACCCGCTGCTGCCCAAGGACGGCGAGCGCGTCAAGGTCGACGCCGACCGCGTCAAGCATTGGCTGGCGCATGGCGCCCAGCCGACCGACCGCGTGCTGCGCTTCCTCGACGAAGCCGGCCTCGTCAAGCGCGACGCCCGCTCCAACCCGAAGAAGGCCGAGCCGGGCAAGAAGGCGCAGGAACGCGCTGCCCTTCTGAAGAAGGCGCAGGAAGACGCCGCAGCCGCTGTTGCCGCTGCCGCCGCAGCACCGGCCGAGGCGGAAGCCGCTACCGCCGAATAAATATTGCTCTATCGCATCCAGGAAAACGGCGGGCCATGGTGCCCGCCGTTTTGCTATGCCGACTTCATTTTTCGACGCGGCGGATCAATAGCCGCTCGGGCAGCGGTCGATGTAGACGCGGCCACGGCTATCACGGTAGCGGCATTCGCCACGCTCGCTCGCCCGGCCGATCAGCGCACCGGCAACAGCACCCACAGCGCCACCAACGACCGCACCTTGAACCGGATCACCGGCGACAGCAGCTCCGACCGCAGCCCCGCCCAGTCCGCCGACAGCCGCGCCTTTTTCCGT
>NZ_RZQG01000464.1:0-4713 GCF_003998635.1 Mesorhizobium sp. M7D.F.Ca.US.004.03.1.1 | reverse complement strand
GCCATAGCGCCCAATGGCCTGCTTCGCTCGGGCAGGCCATTGGGCGCTATGGCTCGCAACCTCGGCGCCTGGGTGGCGATCGTGCTCGCACTGATCGCCGGCTACCAATATCGCTATGAACTGCAGGATGTCGCCAGCCGCGTGACCGCAGGCCTTGTTCCCGGCAGCCCGCTGGCCCTGGGTGTCGAAGACGGCCACGCCACGGTGACGCTCGACAAGGCGGACAACGGCCATTTCGAAGCGCGCATCCTGGTCAATGGCAATCCGGTCCGAGCCGTGGTGGATACCGGCGCGACCAGCACCGTGCTGACGTCCGAAGACGCGCAAGCCGCCGGATTCAATCCAGCGGCGCTCAATTACACCATCCCGGTTTCGACCGCCAACGGCATAGCGCGCGCCGCGGCCGTGAAAACCGATCAGATTGCGATCGGCGGCATCATGCGCAGGGACATGCCGGTGATGATCGCTGCACCTGGCATGCTCAGCCAGAGCCTGCTCGGCATGAACTTCATCGGCTCGCTGTCGGGTTTCGACGTGCGCGGCGACCGCATGATCCTCAGGGATTGAGCTCCGGCTCCCAGACTCAGGCCGCTTCGGCCGCCACTCCACTGAGCTCGACGGCTGCGAACGCCGTCTTCAGCACGTCCGGCCCGGCTCCGGGCCGGACGGCGTCGCTGGACAGGATCTGGCGGTAGCGGCGCGCGCCGGGCAAGCCATGGAACAGGCCGACCATATGGCGGGTGACATGGCCAAGCCGCCCGCCCCGCTCGATATGGCGTGCCGCATAGTCCGCCATGGCATCGATCAGCGCGGCGAAGTCGAACGCTTCGGACTTGGCGCCGTAGAACGCGGCATCCACGCCGGCCAAGATGCCAGGCGTATGATAGGCGGCGCGGCCAAGCATGGCGCCGTCGATATGATCGAGATGTGCCCGCACCTCCTCAATCGACTGAATGCCGCCATTGATGCCGATGAATTCGCTTTGTTTTCTGGCCTTCAGCCGATAGACGCGGCCATAGTCCAGCGGTGGGATGTCACGGTTCTCCTTGGGACTCAGCCCTTCCAGCCACGCCTTGCGCGCATGCACCCACAGCGCGTCGGCGCCGGCGCCGAAAACACCATCCGCCAGCGCGTCGAGGGCCGGCTCCGGATCCTGGTCGTCGACGCCGATGCGGCATTTGACGGTGACGGGAATTGTCGCCGCCGCCTTCATCGCTGTGACGCAGCTGGCGACGAGGTCCGGCACCTTCATCAGGCAGGCGCCGAACGTACCCGACTGGACGCGATCTGACGGACAGCCGACATTGAGGTTGATCTCGTCGTAGCCAAAAGCCTCGCCGATGCGCGCCGCCTCGGCAAGTTTTTCGCGATCCGAGCCGCCGAGCTGCAGGGCGACCGGATGTTCCGCTGCATCGAAGCCGAGCAGCCGCTCGCGAGCGCCATGAATGACCGCGTCGGCGACCACCATCTCGGTGTAGAGCAGCGCACGGCTCGTCAGCTGGCGATGGAAGAACCGGCAATGTCGGTCCGTCCAGTCCATCATAGGTGCAATAGCCAATCTATGTGCTTGATATTGCTTCATTTTTCTAATAGTCTCAACTGGTTAGCTCGTACCAAGTGCACACGAATTTACGCCCCCATGCGACGCTTTTCGCCACGTTTCGACATCTGAGTACACACGAAAGATGGCCACTTTCACAAGACTCCCTTCGGGCTCTTGGCGCGTTCAGGTCCGCCGCAAAGGCCGCTATGTCAGCGAGACGTTTCTGCGGCGCGACGATGCCCGACTTTGGGCAATAGATGATGAACGTCAGATCGACCGCGGCAAGACACCCAGCGAGTCGCGAATTTCGCGCCTGAAGACCTTCGGCAAACTCATTGACCTTCATATCGATGATATGTGCGATGTGGGCAAGCCCCCGCTCCGCTCCAGGCGATCGACCGTTCGCCGGGCGGCACCGGGACGACTTCGGCTCGCCTGGCGCAACTCTATGGGAAGGGACGACTGAAGGTCGGCGACACCTTCCGCCAGGAAAGCCTGATCGGCACCGTGTTCGAGGGCCGCATCGAAGCCGAGGCCGATGTCGGACCCTTCAAGGGCATCAAGCCCAGTGTCGGCGGTTGGGCACGGATCATCGGCCACAACACGATATTCGTGGACGATCGCGATCCATTGGCCCACGGATTCCAGATCAAGTAGGCGGAACCAAACGCAGGGATAGCGTCGGGCGCGTGGCTGAACACGATCGTGTTGGACAATGATGATGCTTTTCCGGAAGGTTTCACCGTGGGAGACATATGGCTTGAACTTCGGGACTCGCTGCTCGTTTCGCCGCGTAGGCTTGCAATCGACAAGGAACAACAATGCGTACGAAAGCCTCCATTCGTGTCGTCGGCTGTCATGCCGAAGGTGAAGTCGGTGATGTCATCGTCGGAGGCGTCCTGCCGCCGGCGGGCCTCACGATGATGGACAAGATGATCACGATGGAACGTGATCACGACCACATAAGGCGGATGCTGATCTGCGAACCGCGCGGCAGCGTTGCTCGGCACGTCAATCTCCTGGTTCCGTCGACGCGCGAGGATTGCGTCGCCGGTGCCATCATCATGGAGCCGACGGAATATCCTCCGATGTCCGGTTCCAACACGATCTGCGTTGCCACCGTACTGCTCGAAACCGGCATGGTGCCGATGCAGGAGCCCGAGACACGCTTCAAGCTCGACATGCCGGGCGGCGTCATCGAAGTTCGCGCCGAATGCCGCGACGGCAAATGCCTGTCGATCACTTTCCGCAATGCACCCGCCTTTGTCGATCGCCTGGATGCCAATATCGAGGTCGAGGGGCTAGGCACGCTCAAGGTCGATATCGCCTATGGCGGCATGTTCTATGCAATCGTCGATGCCAAGGCGCTCGGCTTTTCGGTTGCTCCCAATGAGGCTCGCGAGCTGGCGGTCGCCGGTGAGAAGGTCCGACGGGCCGCGCGCGAACAGCTCGATGTCGTCCATCCGGAATTCGACCATGTGCGCGGCGTGTCGATTGTGCAGTTCGCCATGCCGTTCCAGGGCCCTGGCAACGTCACCCGCAACACCTGCATCGTCTCGCCGGGCCGCTCGGACCGCAGCCCGACCGGAACCGGCACATCGGCCCGCATGGCCGTGCTGCAGGCCCGCGGCTTGATGGGTGTTGGCGACGTGTTAGTCCATGAATCGATCATCGGCTCGCGCTTCACCGGCAGGATCCTGGAGCTGACGCAGATCGGCGATCGCAAGGCGATCGTTCCGGAGATCACCGGCCGGGCCTGGATCACGGGCGAGCACAGCTATTATCTCGATCCAACCGATCCGTACCCCCAAGGCTATGTGCTGTCCGATACCTGGGGAACCTCCACCTCGGTGAAGCAGTAGGTGCACCGACAGCCGGGCTGTGCGACGATGGCAAAGGGTAAGGTGTTTGTGGATTGCCGGCGGACGACGATCGATTGCATCGGCGAACTGATGCAGCTGATCGCCGCGGGTGCGACCATTCGTTCCGATATTCGCTTGCGGGCACTGCGACATCGTAAGGCGCTGTCGGCCAGATAAGGACGGAGGCAGGCGGTGAAGAAATCGGCGGAAGAAGCACCCGGCATCGACCGATTGAAGATCGGCTTTGTCCTCGCTCGCTCCTTCACCCTTTCCGCGTTCGCGCTGTTCGTCGACACGCTAAGATTGGCGAGCGACGAGACCGACAAATCTGGCAGGGTTTTGGCCGATTGGCAGCTCCTGGCGAGCACCCGAAACCTGATCACCTCCAGTTGCGGAGTCCAGGTCGCGCCGACATCGGATTTCGTGGACCCGAGAGAGTTCAACTATATCGTGGTCGTCGGCGGGCTGCTGAACGGTGAATTTCCGGTCGACAGCGAGACAGTCAGCTACCTCAAGCGAGCCGCCGCTGCGAAAGTCCCCTTGATTGGGGTCTGCACGGGAACGTTCATCCTGGCCGAGGCTGGCCTGATGAAGTACCATCAGACTTGCGTCAGCTGGCTCCATTTTCAGGCTTTCCGCGAGCGCTTCCCGGATCACGCGGTCAGGGCGGACCGTCTGTTCAATCTTGACCGCACCAGGGGATCATGTGCCGGCGGCAGCAGCGCGGCAGATATGGCCGCGTCGATCGTCAGGCGCCATATCAGCAGGGAGGCCGAGACAAACGCACTCGAGGTGCTGCAGATCGAGAAGGCGCGCTCGGCGTCGGACATCCAGCCGCGCAGACCGCTTGCCATCGAGAGCCATGATCCCAGACTCAAGGCTGCGCTCATCATCATGGAGAACCATGTCGAGAATAGAATCTCCATTCCCAAATTGGCCGCCTTGGTTGGACTATCACGAAGGCAACTCGAGCGCCTCTTCATTGAGAAAACAAACAGTTCTCCGGCGGTTGTCTACACAAGGGTGCGTCTGGAGCGAGCGAAATACCTCCTGATGCAGACCCGGGCTCCGATGATCGAGATCGCGATCGAGGTCGGCTTTGAAAACGCCTCGCATTTCTCGAGGCTCTTCCGTCAGACTTATGGTCAACCACCGAGCAAGTTCAGATCGGCCGTTTCGAACTGACTTGCCGAGGTTGATAGAGTGACGCCACAACCGCTTTGGGTCTCGACGAGAGGTCCGCAGTGACGGCGCCGGAAGCGTCGCCTACCCCTCCCGACTGCCTACCTTACCTGCCGTTAGCCTGTC
>NZ_RZQG01000463.1:0-4715 GCF_003998635.1 Mesorhizobium sp. M7D.F.Ca.US.004.03.1.1 | reverse complement strand
GGATACGGTCGCCGCCAAGCCGGTGCTGCACATTCGCTATGACGGCACCGACACGACGCTGCCGGTGAATTTCGAGGCGGACTCGATTTTCCAGGCCAAGCGCGATTTCGAAATCGCCCACAAGGCGCAGTTCGGTTTCGTCTATGACGACAAGCCGATGATCGTCGAGACCGTCGGCGTCGAAGGCACCGACACCGGCGGCACCGGCCGCGACGAAACTGAATCGCAAACCGAAGACCTTGCCGTAAGTTCTTCGCAGACCCGCGAAATCTTCACCGAGGGTGAATGGCGCGCTTCCGGCATCTTCCGCCGCGAGGCGCTGAAGCCGGGAAACAGGGTAGCGGGTCCTGCCTTGATCATCGAGCCGAACCAGACAATTGCCATCGAGCCGGGCTGGCAGGCCGAAATCACCGCCAGGAACCATGTGCTCCTGCGCCGCGTCGAGAAAAAGCGCCGGCAGGCAGCGCTCGGCACCGAGGCCGACCCGGTCATGCTGGAGGTCTTCAACAATTTGTTCATGTCGATCGCCGAGCAGATGGGCGTGACGCTGCAGAACACCGCCTATTCCGTCAACATCAAGGAAAGACTGGATTTCTCCTGCGCCGTCTTCGACCGCACCGGCGCGCTGGTCGCCAACGCGCCGCATATGCCGGTGCATCTGGGCTCCATGGACCGTTCGGTCGAAACCATCATCCGGCTGAATTCCGGCGACATCCACCCCGGCGACGTCTTTGCCCTCAACGCGCCCTACAATGGCGGCACGCATCTGCCCGACATCACCGTGGTGACGCCGGTTTTCGACGATATCAAGCAGCACATCCTCTTCTGGGCCGCCTCGCGCGGCCATCATGCCGATATCGGCGGCACGGCACCCGGCTCGATGACGCCGCTTGCCACCACGGTCGACGAGGAAGGCGTGCTGTTCGACAATTTCCGCATCGTCGATCGTGGAAAATTCCGCGAGAAGGAGCTGGAAACGCTGCTCACCGATCACCGATACCCGGCCCGCAACCCGCACCAGAACATCGCCGACCTCAAGGCGCAGATCGCCGCCAACGAGAAGGGCGTCGCGGAATTGCGTAAGATGGTCACGCATTTCGGCCTTGATGTCGTCGAGGCCTATATGGGCCATGTCCAGGACAATGCCGCCGAAAGCGTGCGCCGCGTGCTGGAGCGGCTGCCCGATAGTTCGCAGTACGAATACCCGACCGACACCGGCCAGGTCATCAAGGTGAAAATCACGGTCGACCGGCAAAAACGCGAGGCGACCGTCGACTTCACCGGCACATCACCGGTCATGAAGAACAATTTCAACGCGCCGGAACCCGTCGCCCGCGCCGCCGTGCTCTATGCCTTCCGCGTCATGGTCGAGGACATGATACCGATGAATGCCGGGTGCCTCAGACCCATCAACATCATCATTCCCGATGGCTGCATGCTGAAACCCGCCTACCCCGCCGCCGTCGTTGCCGGCAATGTCGAGACCTCGCAGCATGTCACCAACGCGCTGTTCGGCGCCATGGGCGCCATGGCCAACGCGCAAGGCACGATGAACAACCTGACCTTCGGCAACAAGATCTACCAGTACTACGAAACGATCTGCTCCGGTTCACCCGCCGGCCAGATGAACTCCGGCCGCGGCTTTGCCGGCACCTCCGGCGTCCACACCCACATGACCAATTCGCGCCTCACCGATCCCGAAGTATTGGAACTGCGCTTTCCCGTAATGCTCGAGGATTTCCACATCCGCGAAGGCTCCGGCGGCAAGGGCAGATGGAGCGCCGGCGACGGCACCAGGCGCACCATCCGCTTCCTCGAAAAGATGGAATGCGCGATCCTGTCCTCGCATCGCAACCGGCCGCCGCAAGGGCTGGATGGCGGCGGTGATGGCGAGGTTGGCTCGACCAAGGTCCGCCGCAAGGACGGCACGATCGACCTGCTGAAAGCCTGCGACCAGACCGTGCTGCAGGCCGGCGATGCCGTCATCCTGACGACACCGACGCCGGGCGGATTTGGAAGGCTGTAAGGAGGCGTCAACAGGCTGTCACCGGCCTGTCATGACCCTGCGCTACCCGCTTGCGGCAAAGCAAATGGGGAATCATCTTGCCATGACGGACGTCTCCGCAGATCTGGTTTTTCGCCGCGGCAAGGAAGTTGGAAAGGCCGTCTACCAGAACCGCCCGCTGTCGAAGGCCGGCATTTCCGAGCGGCTGTTCGCCTTCGTGTTTTCCGGCCTCGTCTATCCACAGATCTGGGAAGACCCCGACGTCGACATGGAGGCGATGCAGCTTGGCCAGGGCCACCGCGTCGTCACCATCGCCTCGGGCGGCTGCAACATCCTGGCCTACCTCACCCGTTCGCCGGCACGGGTCGACGCCGTCGACCTCAACGCCGCGCACATCGCGCTGAACCGCATGAAGCTGGAGGCCGTGCGCCACTTGCCTTCGCAGGGCGATCTGTTCCGCTTCTTCGGCGCCGCCGACACCAGCCACAATTCGGCAGCCTACGACCGTTTCATCGCGCCGCATCTCGATCCGGTCAGCCGCCACTATTGGGAGCGGCGCAACTGGCGGGGTCGCCGGCGCATCGCCGTCTTCGACAGCAATTTCTACCAGACCGGCCTGCTTGGCCTGTTCATCGCCATGGGCCATCGCACGGCAAAGTTCTTCGGCGTCGACCCTGCCGGCATCATGCAGGCTCGCAACGTCGGCGAGCAGCGCCGCTTCTTCTATGAGGAGCTGGCGCCGGTCTTCGACAAGAAGCTGCTGAAATGGGCGACATCGCGCAAGGCTTCGCTGTTCGGCCTCGGCATTCCGCCGGCGCAATACGATTCGCTGATCACCTCCGGTGACGGCACCATGGCCAGTGTGCTGAAAGCCCGGCTGGAAAAGCTTGCTTGCGATTTTCCGTTGGAGAACAACTATTTCGCTTGGCAGGCCTTCGCCCGGCGCTATCCGGATCCCGGCGAGGCCGCCCTGCCCGCCTATCTCGAAAAACAGCATTACGAGACCATCCGCGGCAATGTCGACCGCGTCGCCATCCACCACGCCAATCTGATCGAATTCCTCGCCGGCAAGGACGCCGGCGCGGTCGACCGTTTCGTCCTGCTCGATGCGCAGGACTGGATGACCGATGACCAGCTCAACGCATTGTGGGCGGAAATCACCCGTACGGCGCCCGCCGGCGCCCGCGTCATCTTCCGCACCGCCGCCGAGCCCAGCCTGTTGCCGGGCCGCGTCTCCAGCTCGCTGCTCGACCAGTGGGACTATCAGGACGAGGCTTCACGGGAGTTTTCGGCCCGCGACCGCTCGGCCATCTATGGCGGCTTCCACCTCTATGTGAAGCGCGCGGCATGAGCACCACCGAGCTGCCGGCCAGCCCCGAATTCAAGGCCAGCCATGCCGAACTGATGGACGGCGTCTACCGCTGGCAGCGTCATATCTACGACCTGACCCGCAAATACTACCTGCTCGGCCGCGACCGGCTGATATCAGGGCTCGACGTCCCGGCCGGCGGCACCGTGCTGGAACTCGGCTGCGGCACCGGCCGCAACGTGATCCTGGCCGCGCGTCGCTATCCTGACGCGCGTTATTTCGGCCTCGACATCTCGGCTGAAATGCTGGAGACGGCCGGCGCCGCGATTGCACGCGAAGGCCTGTCCGGCCGCGTCCTGTTGGCTAGGGGTGACGCCACCGACTTTGATGCTAAGGCACTCTTTGGTGTCGAACGCTTCGATCGTGTCTTCGTGTCCTACTCGCTGTCTATGATCCCCGGCTGGGAAAAGACCGTGGCGGCGGCCCTTGCCGCCCTGTCGCCGAGCGGTTCGCTGCACATCGTCGATTTCGGCCAGCAGGAAGGCTTGCCGGGCTGGTTCCGGACCTTGCTGCGCGGCTGGCTGAAAAAGTTCCACGTCGCGCCGCGTGAATCGCTGCGCGAGGTCCTGGAATCGGAATCTCGGCGAACCGGCGCAAGCTTCCGTTTCCGCACGCTTTATCGCGGTTATGCCTGGCTGGCAGTGATCGGCAGGCAAAGGTAAACGGTCATCGAACACCGGTTTTGCCGTCCGCCGCGTGCACGACATCCCACGGCGCCAGCCAGTCTCCCGCCACACGTAACGCGACGTTGGCGTCATCCTCAATGACTTTGCAGACGGTCATTTCCCCGGCGCTGAGACCGTAGCGCTCGCCGGCCAGTTTGAACCGGTCATGGGTCGCACGGGTGAGTTCATTGCGCGTGCCGGTCTCGGTCATCAACTCCTCGATCAGGCCAAGGTCTTTGAGGCAGAGCGCGATCGGAAACGATGGATCGTAGTGGCCGGCGAAGATCGACGGCACATCATGCTGGAGCACAAAACTGTCAGCCGCACCGCCTTTCATGACCCGCCACCAGACCTCCGGTTCCAGTCCTGCCAGCTTGGCGGTCACCATTGCCTCCCCGATGGCAGCGGCATGGATTTTCCAAAGCTGGTTGTTGACCAGCTTTGCCACGTAGCCGTTACCATACGGCCCGACACGCCGCAGTTCGCCCATGGCTTCGATAACCGGCCGCACCGCCTCGACATCGGCATCGGTACCGCCGACGAACATCGGCATGTCGCCGCGGATTGCGGCATCCACCGATCCGGTAACCGGTGCGTCGACCGGACCGCCTCCCTTGGCCTGAAATTCGGCGGCCAAGGCACGCATCAGCTTCGGGCTGCTGGTGGTCATGTCCAC
>NZ_RZQG01000462.1:0-4723 GCF_003998635.1 Mesorhizobium sp. M7D.F.Ca.US.004.03.1.1 | reverse complement strand
ACTTGACCGCCTTGACCTTGATGATGTCGCGTACGACCGTCAGTTCGATCGGCTTGTCGGCGCCCTGGCGCAGGATGGTGAGCTTGATCGGTGTGTTGACCAGGCCACGCATCTTGTCGACCGCGTCGTTGAGGGTCAGGCCGCGAACCTCTTCGCCGTCGATCTTAGCGATGTAGTCGCCGGCCAGCACGCCTGCCTTGGCGGCCGGGGTGTCGTCGATCGGCGTGATCACCTTGACCAGGTCGTTCTCCATGGTGACCTCGATGCCGAGGCCGCCGAACTCGCCCTTGGTCTGGACGCGCATATCCTGCGCCTGCTCGGCGTTCATGTAGGAGGAGTGCGGGTCAAGCGAGGCAAGCATGCCGTTGATGGCGTTCTCGACAAGCGACTTGTCGTCGGGCGGTGTCACATACTGTGCCCGCACCCGCTCGAAGATATCGCCGAAGATCGCCAGTTGCTTGTAGGTCTCCGACCCTGCAGCGTTCGCCGCCGAGCCGGGTGTGCCATAGACAAGGCTCATGGCGGACGCGCCCATCAGCGCACCGGCAAACAGAAGCGACAGTTTCCGCATTATTCACGTCCTTCCAGAAAAACGGTCCGCCCACCATGGGGCCGGATCGACGGGTTTTCCATCCTTGCGGAACTCGACATAGAGTTCCGGCGTGGCATTTCCATTCTTCGAAACCGAGGTGCTCGCCACCCGGGCCTCTCCCATCGCGCCGATCGGCTCTCCTGCGAGCACTGACTGACCGGTCGCGACGCTGATTCTGCTCATCCCCGCCAAAACGACATGATAGCCGTCGCCTGCGTTAAGGATCAAGAGTTGACCATAGGAGCGAAACGGCCCCGCATAAAGCACATTCCCATCCGCCGGTGCGGTGACGATGGCTCCCGATTGTGTCGCAACCATGTCGCCAAGCATCACCGCGCCGTTACCGTCATCGGCGCCGAATCGCAGCTTGATACGGCCGGTCACCGGCAGCGCGATCTGTCCCTGCAGCGCCGAAAAGGGTGCCGCAGCGGCAAGTTGGTTGCTTTCCGGAACGGGCAGCGACGCCAGTTCCGCCGGCGCTGATGTCTCGTCGCCATCCGCCGTCTTCTGCTCGGCGGCCTTGGCGGCATCGGCAGCCTTGGCCGCATCGGCAGCCTTGCGGCTCTTGTCGGCTTGCGCTTCGAGCGAGGCGATCAACTCTTTCAGGCTGCCGGCCTTGGCCGCCAGCGCCTCGGATCGCTGCTTTTCAGCGGCCATTTGCGTTTGCGTGTCGGCTTCGAGCTTCTGCTTGGCCTCCAGCAGCATGCCGAGTCGCTTCTTTTCCGCCGCCTGGTCACCGACCGCCGCCGTTAGCCGCGCCCGTTCGGCCTCGATCGAGGCCGTGACCCGCGACTGCTCCTTGAGATCGGCGAGCAGGATATCTGTTTGCTGACGCAGTTCCGGCACCACGGCACCGAGCAGGATGGCACTGCGCACCGACGACAGCGCGTCCTCCGGCTTGACCAGGATCGCCGGCGGCGGGTTCAGCCCCATGCGCTGCAGCGCGCCCAGCACTTCGGCAAGCACATCACGCCGCGCCACCAGCGAGACACGTATCTTCTGCTCCTGGCCCTTCAGCCCTTCCAGCCTGGCGCCGATGTCCTCGATGTCCTGGCCGAGCTTCTGCTCGGTCATCGCCGACTGGATCAGTGCGGCAGTGATCGAGGCGTGATCCTTCTTGATGGTCGCGATGTCGGCGGAGAGCTTGGCCAACCGTTCCGACGACAGCGTGATCTCCTTCGAGACCCGTTCGTATTCAGCCCGGCTCTGGTCCGGATCGGGAGCCATGTCGAGCGTGTTTTCGGCCCGCCCCGCATGCAGCGACAGCACAAGCACCGCCGCCGCGATGCCGCAGCGCGCGCGCCATGAGCCCGTTCTCGATTTCCAGCCTTCAGACATCCGGTGTCGACTCTATCTGCGGCTTCGTTAACGAACCATCAACCATGTTTGAAAAGGCCCGTTCCCGAATGCATGTCGCCCAGAAGTGGTCCCGGTTTCGGGAAAACGACATGCATAAGACCAAAGGTCCAATCTGGCGCGGCATTGGGGCGGAAATCCGGGCAGGTCGCGCCAATTCACCGATTTACGAGCGATGGTAGGGATGTCCCGAAAGAATGGTGGCCACCCGATAAAGCTGCTCACCCAGCATCACGCGCACCAATTGGTGCGGCCAGGTCAGCAATCCGAACGACATCACCAGTTCGGCCTGGTCGCGCAGCGACTGATCGTGGCCGTCGGCGCCGCCGATGGCGATGACCAGCGCCTTGCGGCCACCGTCACGCAACAGGCCAAGGCGCCCGGCGAAGTCCTCCGAGGAAAAGCTTTTGCCGCGTTCGTCGAGAAGGATCAGCGCGGTGCCGGGCTGCAAATGTGTCTGCAGCTTCTGGCCTTCCTCGCGCCGGCGTTCGCTGGCGGTCTGGGCACGCCCCTCGGCTATCTCGGCAATGCCGGCAAATTCAAGCCCCACCGCCGGACCGCTCTTGGCGAAGCGCTCGAAATAACGGTCGGCGAGCAGCTTCTCGGGGCCGGCTTTCATCCGGCCCACGGCATGAACTGATATCTTCATCCTCGCCCCTGTAAGCCGCTAATGCATGTCACCAAAGTAGGAATCGGTTTTGGAACAACGACATGCATCAAAACAAAGGCGGCTTAGTGGAGGGTCTCTTCCTCGAGATCCGGCGCCTGCCACATCTTTTCGAGATTGTAGAATTCGCGGACTTCAGGGCGGAAGACGTGGACGATGATGTCGCCCGAATCGATCAGGACCCAGTCGGCGCCTGCCAACCCCTCAACGCGCGCAGTGCCGAGACCGGCATCCTTGATCGCTTTGAGAAGATGATCGGCGACAGCCGCAACATGACGGTGCGATCGGCCCGAAGCGACGACCATATAGTCGCCGAGGCTCGATTTCCCCTGGATGTCGATTGAGACAATATTTTCGGCCTTGGAGTCTTCCAGACTGGCAAGGACTGTCTTGATGGCGCGGGACACGGCGTCGTCTACGCTGATCCTGGCCGGCGAAGGCATGATATCGGCCTTCTTCCGCAGTGCTGTTCTCAGTGTATTTCCTTTCGCAGCAAGAACAACCAAATCACCCCCAAAAGCAGGTGACACCACTTAGATAGGCAGAGTTCCCTGACAGTTTCAAGACGGGACCCCGCCCCGCACCAACGTATTCTCGGTCCTGTGGTTTCGCCGCACGCTGGAAAAGATCGGAACCCTCGCCGCCCGCATGGGTTATCGGCTCGCCGACCAACCGGAATCTTGCCATGCCGATCGACCCGCAAAACGCCCTTCTCACCGTCCAGGCTGGCCTCGCGCAGCTGAGTACGCTGATCGTTTCCTACTCCTTCTCGGCCATCGGTGCCGTCATCCTCTTGGTTGTCGGCTACATCATCGCCGGCCTTGCCGAACGTTCGATCTTCGCCGGCCTCGGCCATATCCATGGTTTCGATGCAACGTTGCGGCATTTCTTCTCCAAGATCGTCCGCTATGCCATCCTGATCCTCGTCACCATCATGGTGCTCGGCCAATTCGGCGTGCAGACGGCGTCGATAATTGCCGCGATCGGTGCCATCGGCCTGGCCATCGGCCTGGCGTTGCAAGGCACGCTGCAGAACATTGCCGCCGGCATCATGCTTCTGGCGCTGCGGCCATTTCGCATCGGTGAGTCCGTCGAGGTCGGTTCGATTGCCGGCTCGATCGAGGAGATCGGCCTGTTCGCGACCAAGCTCAGGAGCGCCGACGGCGTCTACATCCTCGCGCCCAATTCGACGCTGTGGAACCAGCCGGTGCGCAACTTCTCGCGCAACGGCGTGCGCCGCAGCGACATCGCGCTCAGCATCGGTTCATGGAACGACATCGACCGCGCTCAGAAGACCTTGCTTGCAATTGCCGCCGCCGAGCGACGGGTGAAGCGTGAGCCGGCACCGATCGCATTCGTCGCGACATTGGGCGAAAGCACCGTTTCGATTGCCTTGCGTTACTGGACATCGTCGGCTGATTTCTTCGCCACCCAGACCGATCTCACCAAGCGCGCCAAGCAGGAATTCGACTCGGAAGGCATATCGATCCCGCAGCCGCCACCGCCACCGGAAGCGCCGCAACCGGAAGCCCGCCGGCAATAATCAGCTGCCCCTGTGTCGGTCCTGCTCGTCCGGTGCGAACGCAAGCTCCACCGGCAAAGGCGCCTGCGCCGTCATCGGTGCGAAACTGCCGGTTTCACCGGCAGGAACAGCCTGCGTCGTGAACACGCGCAGAAGCACGAACATGCAGAACGCAGCGGCGATGAGGATCGCCACATAGATGAAGGCCTGCGTTCCGAAGACAGCCGACAGCGCCGTCACGATGCCTGGCACGACGAAGCCCGACAGCGACCAGGCAAACAGCAGCGAACTGGACAGCGCCACCATGTCCTCCTTGCCGGCACGGTCGGAGGCATGCGCGCTGGAAAGCGAATAGATCGATTCCGAGGCGCCATCCCAAACGATATAAATCACCACCAGCGCCGCCAGCGCGCCGCCATCGAACCCGAGCGCGAACAGGCCGGCGACCATGGCGAGCGCGGATGCGGCGATCAGCACATAGCGGCGGTCGGTGCGGTCGGAAATCCAGCCAAGCGGGATTTGCAGGATCAGCGTGCCGACCGGCATCGCCGAAAGCAGCAGCGCCACGTCTGCCTGGCTGTAGCCC
>NZ_RZQG01000461.1:0-4724 GCF_003998635.1 Mesorhizobium sp. M7D.F.Ca.US.004.03.1.1 | reverse complement strand
GCATCGTCGTCGTCGAAAGCGTGTTCGGCTGGCCGATGCCGGGCCAGCCGAACACGCTTTCGACGACGACGATGCCGCCCATGAAGATGCCGATATCGATGCCGATCATGGCGATGACCGGCAGGATGGCGTTGGGCAGCGCATGGCGAAAGAGGATGGTGCCGCGTGCCAGGCCTTTGGCACGGGCGGTGCGCACGTAATCCTGGCGCAGCACGTCGATCATCGACGAGCGCATCATGCGGGCGTACCAGCCGGCGCCGAGGATGCCCATGGTCAGCGACGGCAGCACGAGATGACGCCAGGTGCCGTAGCCGCCGATCGGAAACCAGCTCAGCCGTACGGCAAAGACGTAGAGCAGCAGCAGGCCGACGACGAATTGCGGCGCCGAGACGCCGACGAACGAGGCGACCATCAGCGTCTGGTCCGTAGCGGTGCCGCGCTTGACGGCGGCGATGAGACCCATGCTGAGGCCGAGCAGCAGCTCGCACAGGATGGCGCCGACCATAAGCAACAGGCTGGCTGGGAGCCGCGAGACAATCAGCTCGGTGACCTCGGAGCGCTGGATGTAGGAGCGGCCGAGATCGCCGCTGATGAGCTTCACCAGATAGCGCCAATACTGGACGATAAACGGCTGGTCGAGGCCGAGCTGCTGGCGGATGTTCTCGACCGTCTGCGGCGTGGCGCTGCGGCCGGCGATCTGGCGCACCGGATCGGCCGGCAGGAGATAAAGCAGCGCGAAGGTGATCAGCGAGACCCCGAGCAGGATGAGCAGCGACTGGATCAGGCGGCGGCCGAGATAGGCGATCATGCCCGGCCCCTTTGCGTCGGATCGAGAATGTCGCGCAGCGCGTCGCCGATCAGGTTGAAGGCCAGCGCCAGCGCCAGGATCGCCGCACCGGGGAAGAACACCAGCCAGGGTGCGGCCTGGAAGTAGGTCTGGTTCTCGAAGATGATGTTGCCCCAGGACGCCGTCGGCGGCTGCACGCCGATGCCGAGGAAGGAGAGCGTCGCCTCGAGCAGCACCGTGGTGGAAATGCCGAGCGTGCCCCAGACGATGATGGTCGGCAGCAGATGCGGCAGGATGTGGCGAAACAGGATGCGCGGTGCGCTGGCGCCGATGGTGCGCTCGGCATCGATGAACTCGCGTTCGGCCAGCGAGCTGGTCTCGGTGTAGATGACGCGTGCGGTCTGCACCCAGTTGACCAACGCGATGACCATGGCGACGATCCACAGGCTGGGCTCGAACACCGCCGCCAGGCAAATGGCGAGCAGCAGTGCCGGAAAGGCCATCATCAGGTCGGTGAAGCGCATCAGCGCGCTGCCGATCCAACCGCGGAAATAGCCGGCAACGACGCCGACCAGCGTGCCGATCAGAAGCGCCACACCATTGGCGACGATGCCGATGATCAGCGAGGTGCGCGCGCCGTAGAGGATGCGGGTCAGCAGGTCGCGGCCGAGCAGGTCGGTGCCCAGCCAGAATTTTGCATCCGGCGGCAAGGGCGAGCCCTCGATGGTCAGGCCGTCGAACATCTGCTCGTTGGGATCATAGCCGGTCAGCCATGGCGCCAGCACGGCGCCGGCAACGACAATGGTGACGATCACCAGCCCGAGCAGCGCCAGGCGGCGCCTGATCAGCCGGCGCCAGACGCCGGCGCGCGGCTTGACCGGCATGCGCCCTGGCGCGGTGAGATCAGGCGCGATGGGACTGGTCATCGCCGCCTTCCTCTTCCGTCATCGCTACGATCCGGCGCGCGGCATCCTCGATGCTGATCTGCCAGCTCATCGCCAGCGAGCGCAGTTGCGCATAGGCGCGGTCGTCACTGGTGCCTTTGGACAAAGCTGTCACCGCGCGCACGATGGTCTGGCGATCGGCGACACGCTGGCGAAGCGAGGCAATCTCGCCGGCCAGATGTTTGCGCGCCTCGAAACTTTGGCGTGCGATCAGCAGCGCGCTGTAGACGCCGGCATTGCCGACCGGCTTCAGGAGCTGGGCGTCGGCCTTGTGCGACAGCGCCCATTCGATGCGGCCGGGTGCCTCCGAGCCGATCAGCGCCACCAGCGGCATCGGCGCCTCGCCCGGCTTCCACGGGAACTGCTCGTCGAAGCCGAGATCGGCGTCGAAAAAGACGAAATCGGCCGCCAGCGCCTCGGGCGGCAGTTCCGGCCAGCAATCCAGCGTGATCAGGCCGATGGCCGACAATTGCCGGGTGATCGCCTGCACCGTCGGGTGCGGGCGATGCAGGATGAAGGCCCTGGCGCCACCGAGATTGGGAATGCGTGGCGCCCTGGTCACGACACCACCCTGAGGCGCGGACGGCCGAATGTTTTTGCAGGATCGTAGCGCGACAGATACGGGTCCGGCGCGACCTCGTCCTCACGGCTGACGACCTCGAAGAAGCCGTCTGCAATTCGCCCAATGATCACCGGCAATGTCGCGTGCTGGGAATGGGCGTCGATGGCGATCGGCCCGAGCCTAGTGGAGAAGCGCCGTTCGGCGAAGGCTTTGGAGAATTCCGCCGGACCGGCTTCGGCATCGCGAGAGAGCACGTCAGCCATCACCTGCACCGAGGCATAGGCGGAGGCCTCGAAGGACGAGGCGAAGGCGGCCGGGCGCGGCGCGAAATACGGCCCGACCGACAAATGCCCTTTTCCGGATTCGCCGATCGCCGGCAGCTCGCCCTCGGTGAGGTTGCAGGAGATGACGGGACAGGCTTCGGGGCGGAAGGCCGGATCCTCGTCGCCCAAGTCGCGATAGGCCGCCAGGAAGGCGTAGGACGAGGTGCCGATCAGATTGTTCAGGATGAAGTTCGGCCGCGTGGCCCGGATTTCAGCGATCAGGCGCGACACGTCGGTCTCGCCGATGCGCAGATAGCGCTCGCCCAGAACCTTGCCGCCTGCATCGGCGATCAGGTCGCGCGCCACGCGGTTCATCTCCCAGCCCCAGATATAGTTCGAGCCGAGCAGGAAACCGTTGGCGCCGAAGCGCGGCACGACATGGGCCATCAGCGGCACCAGATGCTGGTTGGGGCAAGCGTGCATGTAGACGACGTGCTCGTTGGCTTCGAAGCCCTCATAGGGGCAGGCGTACCAGAGCATGCCACCGGCTTTCTCCAGAACTGGGATCGTCTCCTTGCGGCTCCAGGAGGTGACACAGCCGACGACATGGCGGGCGCTGCTGGTCTTGAAGATGTCCTCGCAGAGCGTCGCGTAGCGATCCGCATTGCTTTGCGGATCGCGCTCGACCGGCACCAGCTCGATGCCATGCTGGCGGTCGGCATTGATGTCGGCGACCGCGCGCATGGCGCCCATACGGCACGCATCGGAGATGAGCTGGTAGCTCCCCGAGCGGGAATACAGGATGCCGATCTCGATGCGCCGTTTCAAACAGATCCCCAAAATGACAATGCCCCGCAGCCAGCGCCGGAGGGGCGAGGCATACGAGGCATTCTTGCCGCCCGGCGATCAGAGCCGGTATTTTTCCGATCACTAACCTATTCGGTACAGGCGGTCAGTCAAGCCCTATCCACGTGCCACACTCACGGCCTGCCATCGCTGTTTCGTTGCCGCCAGCTATCTGGCCGCCGGCCTCTGACTGTGTTGGCGGGCATAGGCCACACAGGCGTCCACCGTGCTGACACAAAGCGCGTCGCGCCTGTTGGGCAAATTGTTGTCGCCGGCGTAGGCAACTTCGGCGACGCGGCCGTCGACCATGCGAATTTGCGTGTCGCAATATCCGCCGGGAGCGACATTGACGGAGCCGCCGACCGCCGGGATAGCGCCGACCGCTAGGGTCGGGACGACAATGCTGAGATTGCCGCGTTGAACGATGCGCTTATAGGTCCAGATCTGGCCCGATCGGCCAGCGTCGGCGGTGGCAGTCGGAAACCCCGCGCACATTCGAACGTCGGCTTCACTAAGGCCGACCATCTCCTTGCGAGCCGCCGCCACCGTGGGGTCAACCTTGGCGATGCGCGACGTATCGTCGGGAATGACGCAGGAAGACTGGACGCCGACGAAGAGAACAGGAAGGGCAAGCTTTCGAATACAGGAAAATGTCATACCGATTGTAGGATTTGCCCGATTGCAGATTTGCGTGACGCCCGCCGCTCCTTTTACCTAGGCAAACAGGCGATCGGATCAACCCGTTCAGCTTCACGAAAAAGTGGCCATGGCTGCATCATGGCCGGCGGCCGGGAAGCCAACGCGCCATGGCGGAAATGGGCTCGCATCGGGGTGCAGTCGTACCGGATGCGGGCCGCAAGGGACCGGAGAACGGTCAGCTCTCGCCGTCGATCAAGCTCTCCAGGAGGTCGAGCAACTGTTCAAGCTTCTCGTGACCAAAACGCTGTTCGATGTCGTCATAGATGACGCGACGCTCGGGCGACAGGGCGTCGATCAAGGCGGAACCGGCAGGCGCAATGGTCAGCACGACGCGGCGGCCGTCGCCTTCCGCCTTGTTGCGGGTGATGAATTTGCGTCCCTCGAGCGCCTTGATGATGCGCGTCAGGCTGGGCGGCAGCACCGATGCGCGATCGGCAAGCTCTGTTGCCTCGACCGAGCCGGCTTCACTCAACACACACAGCACACGCCATTGCTGCTCGGACACATCATGCGCCGCAAGCATCGGGCGAAACCGCGCCATCACCGCTTCGCGGGCATGAAGCAACGCCATCGGCAGGGAACGACGAGTGTCTTTAGGCGGCACGTGAGAGGTCCTCCAACGC
>NZ_RZQG01000460.1:0-4745 GCF_003998635.1 Mesorhizobium sp. M7D.F.Ca.US.004.03.1.1 | reverse complement strand
GGTAGATGCGCCTTGCGGTGCGGGTGACCGCATCGGCCACCGCCGGGTTGGCGACGAGAATATCGTAGGCATCGCTCGGCAGGTCGATGACCACCGACTTGTTGAGGCCGAGCTTGACGCGCTGGGTGGCCGTCGATGCCGTGACCTGCGCGTTCTTTGCCTCGACAACGCCTTGCAAATTCGTTCCGACGAGCAGCAGGCCGAATGCCGCGGCTACAATTGCCGGCAGTTTACCATTTAGCCTCATTTCCTTGCCCCTACTTCGGAAACTTCGCCCGACTTGATCAGCCTCACCGTTCCCCTGCGGCCATTGCCGGAAACGAGATAGTCGGCCTCACCCAGATTCTTTTCCTGCGTGTCTGCGACCGCCCGCAGCGCCAAGGTCAGGCGATCCGCCATCTGTTGGGCGACGGTGATGATCTCTGCCTGCTTGGGCGTCAGTTCCAGCGTGGCGGTCTGGCCCACCCTGGTCTTCTTGCCTTCCTCGTCCTCCTGAATGGTCTGGTCGATGGCCAGGACGCGAATGTTCTTGAGGATGGTCTCGGTGTTGAAGCCGGCGGCACCGCTGGCGGCATCGGCCCTGCGGGTCATGATGACATCGACGAAATCGTTCGGAAGAATGAAGCCACCGGCCGACGTGTCGGCCGAGATGGCCGTGGCCACAGCCCGCATGCCGGAAGGCAGGATCGACGACATGAAGCTCTGCCCCTCGCCGATCAACTTGGAACGCCGCAGAGGCTCTCCGGCATACATAGCCACACGGGCAACGGAGCCCTTCAGCTTGTCCAGTGCCTCAGGCTCAGCGGTGCGGGTGATGAAATTCGCGTTGACGCCGTCGGCGGGCCAGGATTGCCAGGCGATGTTGTTCTCGATCGGGCTGCCCATCGGAACGTCGCCCGAAAGCACAAGCACATCCTGCAGAGATACCGCCGGGGCCTGGGGGCCGGAATCGACGACGACCTGGGGCTGCGGTGCCACCATATTTTTCGCGACATACCCAGCGCCGCCCGCCGCGGCCACCGCCACGCTCAGAATTATCAATCGCGATGCTGGCATCTGTCCGAACCCTTGCCCTGGCAAACCACGTAGCCAAGCCGGACTTTGCAGCGGCAATCGTCAAAACAAGGTTAATGTAATGCTTACGATCGTGATTAATTTAAGGTTTACATAAATTGGACGGAACGTGGCCTGACCGGCAGAAATGACCGGGCCGGCCTTGTTGAAAGCCTGTTGCGGCAACGCTGATCAATAAAAAAATAGATCGTGTTCAGGCCGACAGCCTGGCCAGCGCCCACACCATCAAAGGCGAATCCGGATAGGTCAGCAACCCGCCAAGGCCAAGGGCTACTCCGTAAGGAACACCTTTTGCCTCGTCGGCGAAATGGCGCAGAAACGGGTTTTGGCCGGTAACGGCCGCAAGCGGTGACTTCCGGTAGAGGATGATCGCGAGTGTCAGCAGGCCACCGATGATTGTCGAGGCGACAAGATACTCGACGAGATTCACGTTGAGACCCATCCACATCGCGGTGGCAGCCAGAAGCTTGGCGTCGCCGCCGCCCATGCCGCCCATTGCAAACAGGCCGAACGTCACGACAAGGACCAGGGCGCCGGCGGCGAAATGTCCGCCATAGGCCGCCCATTCCATACCCGTCAGCGGCGCAACCAGCGCGAAGACAACGACGAGCAGCACCGGCACGCGATTGGCGATCGTCATCGACAGCATGTCGGAGATCGCGGCAAACAACATGCAGAACGGAAAAACGACGAAGATCAGGGCTTCAAGCATCGGCGCTATGCCTATTGTCCGATTTCACGGGGCTCAATCTAGGCATGTTCGATTAACGATTGATGAGGCCCGGAACGAAAAGATGACTGATACTGAACTGGCAGCGGCAAGGAAAAGGGCCGCCACGTGGCGGCCCTTTCCAGAACGCAATCCAAGTGCTCGGCGATAAGGCCGATCAGCTGCCGCTCGGCGCGCTGTTCAAGGTGGTTCCGATAGTGGTGAACTTAGCGTTGAGTGCATTGCCGAGCGCGCCGGCGCCGGTGATGATGGCGAGCGCGATGAGAGCGGCGATCAGACCATATTCGATAGCGGTCGCGCCGGATTCGTCCTTCACAAAACGTGCGATGAGATTAGACATTTGAGAGCTCCTACTCCACGTGTTACAGCACTTCCGTCAACTTCTGTGATGGTTGATCGGATGCTGCCAATCTAGGGAGAAGCTCTTTCGATCGGCTTAATAAACAGCCTTACCGATTCCTTTCCCGGTTCGAACATATTGCGTGGTTAACTCCAGGCTAAATGCCAACCGACCTTCCGTTTACGGGTTTGGTGGCGCTTGCGACCCCGAGCCGGACCGCACCTCACAGTAGCCTTGTCGCCATTGCACCATCGGTAACGACGCGCGCTTAACCGTTGGTTCACCAATCTCGTTCATGTTCCGTTGATCAGTCCGCTTGCGTGGAGCGCCTCAATGGCCCAGCCGAGATCGTCAATCCTGATTGCCGCGCTTCTTGCCGCCACGACCTTCATCGCGCCCGCAATGGCCGGCGCTGGCATCGAGGTCACGATGAACCAGGCCAAGATCGTCAAACTGTCGCGCCCTGCCGACACGATCGTGGTTGGCAACCCGGCAATCGCCGACGCTTCCGTGCAGGACGCTTCGACGATCGTGCTGACCGGCAAAGGCTTCGGCGTCACCAATCTGGTCGTGCTCGACACGGATGGCAGCCCGATCGTCGACGAGCAGGTTACCGTCGTGCGGCAGGCCGCCTCATCCGTGCGTATCTATCGGCGTGCCGAAATACAGACGATGTCCTGCACGCCCTATTGCGAAAGCTCCTACAAGAGCGATGCGGAGAAGGCCTCCGAAACGGAGATGAGCGTCAGCCGGTAGGATGGCGTAGTCGAATGCCGTTCAGGTTATCGGCTGGTTAAGAAGCTGGCGCTGACTTTAACGATCATCCAAACCGGACCTAAATCGGTTTGCGCTAATGCTCCTTCCGAGACCGCATAGAGATCGGCAGGATCAGACATGAGCAAGGAATTCGGCTGCACAGGCGACCACAAAGCGAAACGCCCAAGGTTTTTCGCCCGTTTCCTACGTGACCGGCGCGGCGCCACGGCAATCGAATTCGCAATCCTTTCAGTTCCGTTCGCCCTGCTTGTCTTTGCCATTCTGGAAAGCTGCATCGCGTTTGCCGGCCAGGAAGTGATGGCCAACATAACCGACGATGTCGCGCGCAAGCTGCGCACCGGCCAGTTGAGATCGACCGACGTCGCCGGGACCAATTTGCGGGACATGATCTGCACAAAACTTGAGATCATCGTTTCCCAGGATTGTCCCAATCAGCTGCTGGTGGATCTCCGCCAATATACAACATTCGCCGACGCGGCCACGGCGGGCTTCATGATCCAGAACGGTGATGTCGTACTGACGAAAGGCGCCGCAACCCAATCGTTTGCAGTAACGGCGGGGGCGGCGGAGTCGAGGAACATGCTTCGCGTCTTCTACAAGTGGCCTATTATGACAGACCTGTTGGCGCAGTCGATGGGCGGCAACAAGACTCTGCATTTCGCATCGGTGACCTGGCAGAACGAGCCGTTCGACAACTGAGTTCGAGGCGGATGCACAGGCAGTAAAAGAAAAAGGGCAATGGGTATGATGCGTGCGGGGGCACATCTTAGGACTGCAGGAGTTTGGCGGAAAGCAAATCGATTCTGGTCCGATCGCCGCGGCATCGCGGCGGTCGAATTCGCTTTGATCATGCCAATTTTGCTGATCATGTATTTCCTGACAATGGAGGCGTCACAGGCCATCGAGACCAGCAAGAAGGTCAGTCGTATCGGCAGCATGGTGGCCGATCTCGTCACCCAGCAGACAAGCGTCGTCAAGGCGGATGTCGACGCCATCATGCAGATCGGCAGCGTGACCCTTCAGCCCTACAACCGCTCGACCCCGACCATCACCATCACGGCAATACAGGTCTCGGCCGATGCGACGAAGGCACTGGTGGTATGGTCACGCAAGTTGGTCGCCGGCGTCGCCAGCGCCGGCGCCGCGGCGACCACGGAAACCACGGTTCCAGCAACGCTCAAGGTCGCCAGCACCTTCCTCATCCGCGTCGAAAGCAATCTCGGCTACACGCCGGTCATCGCCTGGACGGCCAGCAACCAGCAGAAACTTGGATTGACCTCGGCTTTCAGCAATATAACGATGGGCGAAACCTACTATCTGCGCCCCCGCAGAAGCGTGACTATCCCTTGCGGCGACTGTTGAACAGAGACAGCCGGGCGATTCGCAGGACCGCTTCAGCTCTCTGTTGCCACGCAACTGCAGACTGAGAATAATCACGCACTTCTTCTGTTTCCTGGAATTGCGCTACTGCTGCGGAGCACTATTGCTGTGGGGCACTGTCCGAGACGAAGCGCACGATAGAAGCGGCCATCTCGTAATCCTTTGGCGCGACGGTAGCGAAGCCTCCCGAATGCTTTGATTCCAGGAGGTCGTAGATATCAGGCGTCATCGACTTGAGGTTGGTGAGGAACACGGTGAGCCGGCGCTTGGCTTCAGGGTCGAGATCGCTGCGGACGGCATGGGGGCCATATCTGAGCAAGCCAGACGTCCATACCACCCGAAGCGCCGTCACTGAGAGCCCTGCCGCTTCGAGCCTTGCCTGCGTGCCCGATGTTTCCGGCTGGCCGTCGGCGGCGGCCGTCACCCAACCGAACAGGCCATCGG
>NZ_RZQG01000045.1:0-16035 GCF_003998635.1 Mesorhizobium sp. M7D.F.Ca.US.004.03.1.1 | reverse complement strand
GGTCCGAGCACATCGAGCTTCTGCTTGCTTCCGCCGGGCACATTGCCGTTGAGGTAGGGCACCACGGGTGCGGCCGCATCGGCCTTCGGCTGCGGCCGGCCGCGCGTCTCGGGATGACCGTTGACCGACACGTCGGCCAGGTAGTTGATGAGCTTGGTCGCACGGTCCTGCCGCTTGACCTGCTGGAACAGCTCCGGCGTCGTGTCGATGAACTTGGTCGTGTAGGAATTGTCTGCGAAGCTCGGATGGTTGATGATCGCTTCGAGGAAGGTCAAATTGGTGGCGACGCCGCGGATGCGGAATTCGCGCAACGCCCGGTTCATGCGGGCGATGGTCTCGGCCGGCGTCGGCGCCCATGCCGTCACCTTCTCCAGCAGCGGATCGTAGAAGCGGGTGATGACCGCGCCCGAATAGGCGGTGCCGCCGTCGAGGCGGATGCCGAAACCGGTGGCGCCGCGATAGGCGGTGATGCGGCCGTAATCCGGGATGAAATTGTGCTCAGGATCTTCGGTGGTGATGCGGCACTGCAAGGCGTGGCCGTTCAGCCTTATGTCCTTCTGTGCCGGCACGCCCGATTCCGGCGTGCCGATGGCAAAGCCGTCGAGGATATGTATCTGCGCCTTGACGATGTCGATGCCGGTCACCTGCTCGGTGACGGTGTGCTCGACCTGGATGCGCGGGTTGACCTCGATGAAGTAGAATTTGCCGGTGTCTGCGTCCTGCAGGAACTCGACCGTGCCGGCGCCGATATAGCTGGTCTCGCGGGCGATCTTCAGCGCATGGCCGCAGAGCTCCTCGCGCTGCGACATTTCGAGATAGGGCGCCGGCGCCCGCTCGACGACCTTCTGGTTGCGGCGCTGGATCGAGCAGTCGCGCTCGAACAGGTGCACGGCATTGCCATGCGTGTCGCCAAGCACCTGCACCTCGACATGGCGGGCGCGCTCGATCAGCTTTTCGAGATAGACCTCGTCCTTGCCGAAAGCGGCTTTCGCCTCGCGCTTGCCTTCCGTGACTTCACGGGCAAGGTCGGCTTCGGCGCGGATGGCGCGCATGCCGCGGCCGCCGCCGCCCCATGATGCCTTCAACATCACCGGATAGCCGATCTCCTTGGCCAGTTTCTTGACCGCATCCATGTCGTCCGGCAACGGATCGGTGGCGGGGATCACCGGCACGCCGACTTCGATGGCGAGATTGCGCGCGGCGACCTTGTTGCCGAGCCGCCGCATCGTGTCCGGCTTCGGCCCGATGAAGGTGATGCCGGCCTCGGCACAGGCGTCGGCGAATTCGGGGCTTTCCGACAACAGCCCGTAGCCGGGATGAATGGCATCGGCGCCCGAAAGCCTGGCGACTCGGATCACCTCCTCGATCGACAGATAGCTTTCGATCGGTCCCATGTCCCGGGTCAGATGCGGCCCGCGTCCGACCTGGTAGCTCTCGTCGGCCTTGAAGCGGTGCAGGGAGTACTTGTCCTCCTCTGCCCAGATCGCCACGGTTTTGAGGCCGAGTTCGTTGGCCGCGCGAAAGACGCGAATGGCGATTTCGGACCGGTTGGCGACGAGGATCTTCGTGATGGCCAAGGACTGGGCTCCAGCAACGGAAGGAAGAGAAATCGGCGCAATGATTAGCGTGAAAATGCTGCAGTGCAAACAAAATTGACGCGCGTTTAAACCGATTGAAATAGAATCTTTGCGCCAAACCCCTTCGCATTCATCCCGACGCGCAAAGAGAAACGCTGGCATTGCGGTCAACGCACGATCATTCCCCGGCTAAAGGCCTGGCTGTATCGATCGCCCGCTCCTGCGGAAGCAAACGCGGCTCAAAAGAAAAATGCCCGGCGCGAGGCGCCGGGCATCTGTAAAATCTGGAGACTGACGAGCTTACATCTTCTGGATGTAGGTGTACTTGCCGTCGTCGCCCTTCTTCCATTCGTAGATGACGTAGCCGGGCAGCGTCGGGTCGCCCTTGGCGTCATAGGACAGGTCGCCGAGCACGGTCTTGAAGGGGCCGTTTTCATGCAGCGCCTTGGCAACTGCCTGCGGGTCGTTCGACTTGGCAGCGGTCGCTGCTTCCGAGATCGCCTGCACGGCGGCGTAAGCGTAGAGCGTATAGGCTTCCGGCTCGAAGCCCTGCGCGCGGAACTTCTCGACGAGTTCCTTGTTGGCGGGGATCAGGCGCGGATCCGGGCCGAACGTGTTGAGCGTGCCCGCAACCGCGTCGCCCGCGATCGAAGCCAGCTCGTTCGACACGATGCCGTCGCCGGAAACCAGCGTCGCCTTGAGGCCCTGGTCGGCCGCCTGACGAATGATCAGGCCGGCTTCGGTGTGCAGGCCGCCCCAATAGATGATGGTAACGCCGGCTTCCTTCATCTTGGCGATCAGTGCCGAG
Organism: Mesorhizobium sp. M7D.F.Ca.US.004.03.1.1; assembly: GCF_003998635.1. Taxonomy (NCBI): domain Bacteria; kingdom Pseudomonadati; phylum Pseudomonadota; class Alphaproteobacteria; order Hyphomicrobiales; family Phyllobacteriaceae; genus Mesorhizobium; species Mesorhizobium sp. M7D.F.Ca.US.004.03.1.1. Next base: position 13,650 of record NZ_RZQG01000045.1, on the reverse strand, counting down.
AAGTCCTTGTCGCCGACATTGATGCCTTCATACATGACTTCCGTCAGGCCCTTGGCGTTCATCGCCTTCTTGGTCTCGTCGGCAAGGCCCTGGCCGTAGGTGGTCTTGTCGTGAACGACGGCGATCTTGGCGTCCTTGAAGTTCGCGGCGAGATAAGCGCCGGCGATGCTGCCCTGCTGGTCATCGCGTCCGCAGGTGCGGAACACGTTCCACAGGCCACGTTCGGTGAACTGAGGGTTGGTCGCGGCCGGCGTCACTTCGACGATGCCGTTTTCCGCATAGACTTCCGATGCCGGGATCGAGACGCCCGAGTTGAAGTGGCCGACCACGAACTTGACGCCGTCGCCGACGAACTTGTTGGCGACCGAGATGCCCTGCTTCGGATCGGAGACGTCGTCGCCGACTTCGAGCTTGATCTGCTCGCCGTTGATGCCGCCCTTGGCATTGATGTCGGCGACAGCCGCTTCCGCACCCTTCTGAAGCTGTGCGCCGAAGGCGGCGTTCGGACCGGTGATCGGGCCGGCAACGCCGACCATGACGTCAGCCCACGCGGCGCCACCGAACGCGACAAGCGCGGTCAGGGCGACGGCGGACAAAAGTGACTTTTTCATTTAAACGCTCCCATTTACGGAGTGGGCGTGGATGAAGCTTTCATGCGATGCCCACCCTTATCGCAGAAAGCATAGTTTGCCGATTTTCAGGCACTTGTCACGCCGATTCAATTCCGAGGCGGCGTTAATGATGAACGTCAACCTTTCGGTTTCCAGCTCAAGATTGAAGCTCTTTCGTAGAGCCAATTATACTGTGTCACCATCTGGTTGGTGCGCGTGTATTGATAGCCGATGAAGCCGAGGATCATCAGCACGATGGTGTCGACGATGTAGTAGTGCAGCGAGAACATCGTGCCGCCGAACAGCGCGTGATGGATGAAGCGGATGCCGATGCCGAGACCCAGCATGTAGGCGAACAGGTGGATGAAGCTGCGCCATGTCTGGGCGCTGGCCTTGCCGGTCATCCAGGCCGCCCAGCCGCCGAGCAGACAGGTGACGAAGAAGAACTGCCAGATCGACGGCTCCTCGTAGAGAATGCCCTGCATGGTGAAGTCTCCTTAGCATGATCCCGAAAAGTTGCAGACTTTTCGGACAAAGATCATGCGACAAACAAACAACTTGGAACGGAATACCGCATGCACACATTCCGCTCCAAACTCAGTGATGTCCGCCTTCAAGATAGGCGGCGCGCACTTCCGGATTGGCGAGCAGCTCCTTGCCGGTGCCGCTCATCGTCACATTGCCGTTGACCATGACATAGCCGCGCGTGGCGAGCTTGAGCGCGCCGAAGGCGTTCTGCTCGACCAGGAACACGGTCAGCCCCTGCGTGCGGTTCAGTTCGCGGATGGCGTCGAAGATCTGCTTGACGATCAGCGGCGCCAGACCCAGCGACGGTTCGTCGAGCAAAAGCAGCTTCGGCCGCGCCATCAGCGCACGTCCGATCGACAGCATCTGCTGCTCGCCGCCCGACAGCGTGCCGCCGCGCTGGGCGATACGCTCCTTCAGCCGCGGAAACAGCGTGAACACCTTCTCGACGTCCTCGTCATAGTGCTTGAGGTTGTCGAGGCTGGCGCCCATCTGCAGGTTTTCCATCACCGTCATGCGCGGAAAGATGCGCCGGCCCTCGGGCGACTGGGCAATGCGCATGCGGGCGATCTCGTGCGTCGGCATCTGGGTGATGTCGGTGCCGGCAAAGGTGATGGTGCCGGCTCGAGCGCGCGGCGCGCCGAAAATGGTCATCATCAGCGTCGACTTGCCGGCGCCATTGGCGCCGATCAGCGCCACGATCTCACCCTGCTTGACCGTGACATCGACACCGTTCAACGCCCGGATGTTGCCGTAGTAGGTCTGCACGCCCTTGATATCGAGCAGCGTTGTCGCGGCCATCACTTGCCCCCTCCACGCTTGCCCGCCACAGGCTTGGCGGCAGCAGTCTTTCCCGAAGCCGCATTTGCAGTCTTTCCGGAAGTATGGCTGGTCGCCACTTTGCCCGCATCGACCCGGCGCGAGAATTCCGTGTCCTTGCCCTGACCGAGCAGCTTGGCCTGCTTGACCCATTCCTCGCGCGCGATGCGTCCGTCAAAGGCGAGATAGGCTTCGGCGGCCTCGACGTCGGCCTTTTTCCAGGCGCCAATCTGGTCGAAGTGGAAGATGCCGTGATCGTTAAGCTTCTTCTCGTTGACCGTACCGATACCCTTGATGCGGGTCAGGTTGTCAGCCTTGCCGCCGCGAGGCGCCGCCAGACGGTTGGAGATTCCGCCAGCCGTCGCCGCAGGGGCCTTCGCCACAGGGGCCTTGGCTGCCGGCTTGGCCGGCGCAGTCGACTTCGCCGCCGTCCCGGTGGTGGCCTTTGACGCCGCTTTCGGAGCAGGCTTTGCCTTCGCCGCCGGAGCAGACTTCTCGGCCGCCAGCGAGGTAGCCTTGTTTGCTGCGGCGAGCGATCTCGCGTCGACCTGACCGGCCTTTGACGCACCCCTCGCCACCGTAACCCGCTCGCCTGAACTGTGACCGACCGTGTCGGTCACAGGCCCGGCGAGATACGAAGACGACGTCCCCGGACCATGCGCGGCATCTGGCCCCGTATCGAGCTGTTCGATGACGTCTTCGTCGCCGACTTCGGTAAGGACCGCCTCGACTTCCTCGTCGTCGACGCCAAGATAGGCGGCGATGACGCGCGGGTCGGTGCGTACCGATTGCGGACTGCCGTCGGAGATCTTGCGGCCATATTCCAGCACCACGACATGGTCGGAGATCTGCATGACCACCGACATGTCATGCTCGATCAACAGGATCGAGGTGCCTGATGTCTTCTTGATATCGATCAGCAGTTCGTTGAGCGCCGCCGATTCCTTCGGGTTGAGGCCGGCCGCCGGCTCGTCGAGGCACAGAAGCTCCGGCCCCGTGCACATGGCGCGGGCGATCTCGAGACGCCGCTGCGCGCCATAGGGCAGATCGCCGGCCGGATCGTCGGCTCGATCGACGAGGTCGGCCTTCTCCAGCCAGTGCTTGGCAAGCTCTACCGATTCGGCCGAGGCCTTGCGGTAACCGCTGAAGCCGAACAGGCCCAGGATCGTATAGCCCGATGCCTTCATCAACTTGTTGTGCTGGGCAACCAGCAGGTTCTCCAGCAGCGTCATGCCCGAGAACAGGCGAATGTTCTGGAAGGTGCGCGCTACCTTGGCGCGCGCCGGGATCTCATGGTTGGGCAGACGTTCGAGCAAATAGCTCGTACCGTCGTTCCGGTTGAGCGTGATCATGCCTTCCGACGGCTTGTAGAAGCCGGTGATGCAGTTGAACACGGTGGTCTTGCCGGCACCGTTGGGGCCGATCAGCGCGGTGATCTCGCCGCGCCTGGCGGCGAAGGACAGGTCGCCGATGGCCACCAGGCCGCCGAACTTCATCGACAGATGATCGACCTGCAGGATGGCCTCGCTCATGGGTGTGCTCGCATTCATCAGCCGTGGCCCTCCTTGGTGAAGGAACCTGAGACAGCCCTTCGCTCCTTGAGGAAGGCGGTTGGTTCACGACTGCCGACGAAGCCGCGCGGCTTCCACAGCATGACGATTACCATGGCCATGCCGAACAGAAGCATGCGGTAGAGTTCCGGCGTGAAGTCTGGCCCAAAGATCTGCTTGAGGAAGTCGAGTTCGCGCAGCGCCTCGGTGCCGCCGATCATCACCATCGCGGCAACGGCGATACCGACCAGCGAACCCATGCCGCCGAGCACGACGATCGCCAGGATGATGGCCGATTCCAGGAAGACGAAGGATTCCGGGCTGACGAAGCCTTGCCGCGCGGCAAAGAAAGAGCCGGCGAAGCCGCCGAACATGGCGCCTGTGGCAAAAGCCGTGAGCTTGGTCGTCGTCGTATTGATGCCCAGCGACCGGCAGGCGATCTCATCCTCACGCAACGCTTCCCAGGCACGGCCGACCGGCAGACGCCGCAGCCTGATGGTGACGAAGGCGGTGAGCAGGCACAGGCCTAGGATCAGATAATAGAGGAAAATCTTGTAGTAGGCGCCCGACTGGGCGATGTGCAGCACCTTGGCGATGTAGTTCGGGTCTGACACGTTGAACGACATCAGTCCGAAGAAGCTGACCTTGGGAATGCCGGAAATGCCGGCCGATCCGTTGGTGACCTCGCGCCAGTTGATGAGGACCAGGCGGATGATCTCGCCGAAAGCCAGCGTCACGATCGCCAGATAGTCGCCGCGCAGGCGCAGCACCGGGAAGCCAAGCAGCACCCCCCAGAGGGCGGCCATGGCGCCGGCGGCCGGCAACAGGATCCAGAACGACAGACCAAAGTGCGTGGCGAGAAGCGCATAGGCATAGGCGCCAAGTGCATAAAAGGCGACATAGCCGAGGTCGAGCAGGCCGGCGAGGCCGACGACGATGTTCAGGCCCCAGGCCAGCATCACATAGATCAGGATCTGGATGCCGAAATTGTCGACCCATTTCAGCGAACCCTGCAGCCCGCTGGCGATCGACCAGGCGTTCAGCGACAGCACCGCGACCACGAGGATCGGGTATAGCACCAGCGCTGTGACGCCCAATTTGGTGAAGTTGGCATGGATGAAGGCGCGGAAGTAGTAGATCACGCAAGCGAGCACATAGATGATCGCCAGGGCGCGCAGGAATTGCAGATAGCCGGCTGGCTCTGCTCCCACCCATCCGGCGAGAGAGTTGTTCAACACGAACAGCAGCACCGCCGCGACAACGGCCGCGATGAACCACGGCAGCTGGAAGAACCGTGACGCCACGCTGGCCGGCAATAGGCCGGTGGCAACGTTGGTTATCTTCTGGCTGGCCATGAAGGGCTGGCCGTAGGCGACATAGAGGAAGCGCCCGACAGCCGTGGCGATCACCACCGCGGCGAGCAGGCCCCAGCGCGTCGTCACGACCAATTCATTGGAGATGTTCTGGCCGGTCTTCAGGCCGATGAACAGCACGAACAGGCCAAGCGAAATGGCGCCGGCATAGAACGCTTCCTTGAGGGCCCGTTGGATAGGGGTGGCGACGATGTCGCTCTCGGGAGATACGGTGACGGCCATGGTCTCAGACCTTTTCGACTTCTGGCCGGCCCAGAATGCCGGAAGGCAGGAAGATCAGCACGATCGCCAGGATCGAGAACGCCGCGACATCCTTGTAGTCGATCGAGAAATAGGCCGACCACATGCTCTCGATGAAGCCGATCAGAAGCCCGCCGAGCACCGCACCCGGCAGTGAGCCGATGCCGCCAAGCACCGCCGCGGTAAAGGCCTTCACGCCAGGCGTGAAGCCGTCCGAGAAGGCAATGACGCCGTAATACATCAGGAACAGCGTACCGGCGACAGCAGCAAGGGCGGCCCCCATGATGAAGGTGATCGAGATGGTGCGGTCGACATCGATGCCGAGCAGAGCCGCCATCTTGCGGTCCTGCTCGCAGGCGCGTTGCGCCCGACCGAGCGAAGTCCTGTTGACCAGATACCAGAACAGCGCCAGCAGCAGCGCGGTGACAACGACGATGATGATCTGCTTCAGCGACACGCTGATGCCGTTGATGTTGTAAACCTGCGAAACCATTGGAGGGATCGGCTTGTTGCGTGGCCCTTGCGTCACTTGGACGAAGTTCGACAGCGCGATCGACATGCCGATGGCGGTGATCAACGGCGCCAGCCGGAACGAACCGCGCAGCGGCCGGTAGGCCACCTTCTCGATCGTCCAGTTGTAGAGGCTGGTGAGCAGCATCGCCACGATCATCATGACCAGCAGCGCGATGACCACGGGCACCGAATAGAACAGCGCGCCGAGGACGAGGAAGACGATCAGCGCCGTGAAGGCGCCCACCATGAAGATGTCGCCATGGGCGAAGTTGATCATGCCGATGATGCCGTAGACCATCGTGTAGCCGATCGCGATCAGCCCATAGATCGATCCCAGCGTCAGCCCGTTGATAAGCTGCTGGACAAAGTACTGCATGTGTACATGGCTCCCCTGGAATGTCGCCCATGCAGACGCATTCCTTTTCGTATTTCCCCTAGTCGTAAAGTTTCGAGCCCGGATTGCAACGTCATTTTTCAATCGTCATGCGTGTTTTCGAGGCACGCCTTTCCGATCGCCCGTTTTTCACACCCGACCCCTGGACTATCGCGGACCCTAGCATTGGCATAACGCAATGTCTTTGACGATTCGGCTGCATCATGCGCCCCGTTTCGAAGAAATCGCCGTCAAAATTAGGTGATGAGAGGAATCGTTGCGTTGCTGACACGATCCGTTTTTCGTTCAGTCTCTTTCCCCTGGGTCAGGTTTCCCTTCACTTGACCACAAAACCATGCGCGAACGGATCGCGGTCATCGATGAAGATGGTGTTCAATCCGGTCATCCGTGCCCAGCCGCCGATCGAGGGTATGATGGCCGGTTTGCCAGCGACGGTGACGTCCTTTTCGATCTTGCCCTTGAACAGCGAACCGATGATCGATTCATGGACGAAGCTGTCGCCGGCCTTGAGTTTGCCCTTGGCATGAAGCTGCGCCATGCGCGCCGAGGTGCCAGTGCCGCATGGCGAGCGGTCGATCGCCTTGTCGCCGTAGAACACGGCATTGCGGGCATCGGCCCCGGCCACGGTCGGCTTGCCAGTCCACAGCATGTGTGACAGCCGGTTGATGCCCGGGTTCTCGGGATGCACGAAGGAATATTTCTCATTGAGCCGCTGCCGCACCACCGGACTCCAGGCGATGAAGTCGCCCGCCGAATAGTCGGCCATGTCGCGGTAGTTTGCCTGCGGCTCGACGATGGCGTAGAAATTGCCGCCATAGGCGACGTCGACGGTGATTTCGCCGAGCTGCGGGCATTCGACCGTCAGCCCCTCGGCGTAGAGGAAGGAGGGCACGTTGGTGATGCGCACCTCCTCGACATAGTCGCCGACCTGCTTGTACTCGGCAATGACCAGACCGGCCGGAGTGTCGAGCCTGAGCACGCCCGGCGTCTTCGGTTTGATCAGCCCGTGTTCGATCGCCATCGTCACCGTGCCGATGGTGCCGTGGCCGCACATCGGCAGGCAGCCGGAGGTTTCGATGAACAGGATGGCGATGTCGCAATCCTCGCGCGTCGGCGGATAGAGGATGGAGCCGGACATCACGTCATGGCCGCGCGGCTCGAACATCAGCCCGGTGCGAATCCAGTCATACTCGGCCAGAAAATGCGCCCGCCGCTCCATCATCGTCGAGCCCTCAAGCAGCGGGCCGCCGCCGGCGACCAGCCGCACCGGATTGCCGCAGGTGTGGCCGTCTATGCAGAAGAAGGATTTCTTGGCCATGACGCTCCTCGAAAAACAAAACCCGAAAAATCAGAATCGTTGCGGACTGAAGGGGGCCAGATCGATCGGCGGAGTCTGCCCCAGGACAAGATCGCGGATCAACCGTCCGGTGGCCGCCGCCTGGGTCAGGCCGAGATGGCCGTGGCCGAAGGCATAAACCACCGACCGCTTTCCTGGCGCGCCGCCGATGACGGGCACTGAATCCGGCAGCGAGGGACGGAACCCCATCCATTCGCGTCCGCCCGAGGGATCGAGCCCCGGCAGGAATTTTTGCGCCTTCTGCAGCAGCGCCTTCGACCTGCTATAATTGGGCGGCCGTTCGATGCCGCCGAGTTCGACGGCGCCGCCGACGCGCAGGCCCGTTTCGAGCGGCGTGACGACGAAGCCATGGCCGGAGAAGATCAGCATCCGCTTCACGTCGAAGGCACTCGTCGGCAACGTCGTGTTGTAGCCGCGCTCGGTCTCCAGCGGAATGCGATCGCCGAGTTGCCTCGCCAGCAGATGCGACCATGCGCCGGCGGCGACGACAAGGTGTCGGGCCTGCCTTGTGGTGCCGTCTGCCAACGTCAGTGTCGCACCATCCTGATCCGCCGCGACTTGGCTGATCCGAGCCAGCTCAAAGCGGGCGCCCTTGGCCTGTGCATAGGCCCACACCGCCTTGCCCAGCAGTTTCGGGTCGGCGACCGTCTTCCATCCCGGCACGAACGTACCTTTGATGAAGCGCGGCGACAGCCCCGGCTGCAAGGCGGCCAGTTCCTCGCCCTCGACATGGCGGAAACCGATGCCGAAACGCTCACGCGCCGCCCAGCCGGGCAGCCCGGCCCGAAATTCGGCCTCGCTTTCGTAGAGCTCCAGTGAGCCATCCTCGCGCAGCATCGACCGCGTACCGGAGCGATCGAGCAGGCCCATCCATTCCGCTTCGGCGAGCTTCATCATGCCGGCTTGAGCGGCAAGGCTCGCCTCGTATTTTCCCGGAGCACCTGCACGCCAGAAGCGGATCAACCAGGGCAGAAGCTTCGGCAGATAGGCGGGGGGGATGCTGAGCGGGCCGAGCGGATCCGCCAGCCATTTCGGCAGCTGTCGCATCATGCCCTTGTGCGCCATCGGCAGCACATCGGAAAAGGCAAAAGCGGCGGCGTTGCCGGAGCTCGTCTCCTCGCAGATGCCAGAACGATCGAAGATCGTGACCTTGCGTCCCACGTCGGCCAGAGACGCAGCGGCACAGATACCGATAATGCCACCACCGACGATGGCGATGTCGATTGCAGCATCGCTATTCATGGCTGCGCGTGCCGTTCTGCATGTGCCAATCTCGCCTCATCCGACCCTTCGGGCCACCTTCTCCCCGACGGAGAGAAGAGGCTGACGCCGGTGTTGGCGACCTCTTCTCCCCTCGGGGAGAAGGTGGCCGCGTAGCGGTCGGATGAAGGGGACTGCGGCATTGCGACCCTTAGAACTGCGGCAGCTTCGGCCGAACCGCGAGCGCATCCTTGATGATCTTCTCGACGGCCTTGCGGCGCTCGCCCGACAGCGGCTGGCGCGGCATGCGCACGCGGTCATTTGTGTTGATCGCGAACACTTCGGCAAGCTTGATGTTTTGTACCAGATAGGTCGAGACATCGAGATCGAGCAGCGGCCGGAACCAGCGGTAGATGGCGAGCGCCTCCTCGCGGCGGCCCTGCTTCATCAGCTGGTAGATGGCGACGGTCTCGCGAGGGAACGCGGTGACCAGTCCGGCCACCCAGCCGATGGCGCCAACCGACAGCGCCTCGAAGGCGAGATTGTCGACACCGGTAAACAGGTCGTAGCGGCTGCCCAGGCGATTGATGATCTCGGTCGAGCGACGGATGTCGTCCGAGGATTCCTTGATCGCGACAAAGCGCTTGTCCGACGCCAGCTCCTCCATCTGGTCGACGGTGACGTCGACGCGGTAGGCGAGCCGGTTGGAGTAGATCATGACTGGCAGGTCGCCGGCCTGCGCGACCGCGCGCAGGGCCGCGACCGTCTCTTCCGCATTGGTGTGGTAGATCGGGCTCGGCACCACCATCAGGCCGTTGGCGCCTTCCTTGGCGGCGCGCTTCGCGATGCTGGCGGCCTCGCGAGTGCCGGCCTCGTTGACGGTCAACAGCACCGGCTTCTTGCCGGCAACCTTCTGCGCGGTCTTCAGCACTTCGATCTTCTCGTCGGGCGACAGCATTGGCCCTTCGCCGAGCGATCCGCAGACGATGATGCCGTCGCAGCCGGCCTCCATCTGCAGGTTAAAGCAGCGCTCCATCTCGGCATGATCGAGACGATCATCCGCGGTGAATTTGGTCGTGACGGCGGGGAAAACTCCGGTCCACATGATCATGTCTCCATCTGATATATCAGCCATATATCTGTTAAGAAACCGCCTGTCAATACAGATTCCGTTATGATATATTCAAGATATATCAGGAGAACGCCTTTGATATCCATGGAAGCAAGCACCGCGTCCGAACCGGCCGCCACCAAAGCCTATCATGTGCTCGAGCACATGATCGTCACGCTCGAACTGGCCCCGGCGAGCTTCGTAACCGAGGGCGCCCTGATCGAAAGGCTCGGGCTCGGCCGCACGCCGGTGCGCGAGGCGATCCAACGGCTGGCCTGGGAGGGGCTGCTCGACGTCCGGCCCCGCGCCGGCATCGCGATCGCTCCGCTCCATCCCGGCGACTGGCTGCGCGTGCTCGATGCGCGCCGCGGCGTCGAGGTGGTCCTGGCCCGCTCGGCCGCCCGCTTCGTCACCCGCGAGGCCGCCGACCTGTTTCACGAAGCAGCGCTCGCCATGCAGAAGGCGGTCATCTCGGGCAACGTGCTTGCCTTCATCCAGGCCGACAAGGCACTCGACGAAGCGCTGGCGCTGGCCGCCGACAATCCGTTCGCCGCCCGTTTGGCCGCCCCCTTGCAGACCCACAGCCGGCGCTTCTGGTTCCGCTACAAGGCCGACACCGGCCTTGCCGAATCCGCCGAGCACCATGTCGCGCTGATCCGCTCGATCCTCGACGGCGACGAGGAGGCCGCGGCCAAGGATGCCAAGCGCCTGATGGCGCTTTTGCGCGGCCATGCCGAGGTGGCCGCAACGCGCTGATCGAACGGCTCAGATCCCTTGCGCCGTCGCGGTGACCGCGACGGTATTCTCCCATCCGTCACCGGTCGCGAAGATGCAGCTTCGGCCCTGCACGTCGGTCACCAGCATGGTCCATGTCCCGCTTGCCGAAACATAGACCTCGACAATGGCGGCTTGCCCGACCACACCGTAGCCGATCTGCTTTTGTTGAAAGGCCTGCGCCAATCCCGCGACAAGATCACTGTGGCCGCCGCAGATGAGTTGCGCCTGTGCGGGTAGCGTCGACAGCGCCAGCGTGGCGCCGATCGCGGCTATCCTGATCCATCGAACGAAAACATGTGCGCCATCTGGCACCTCCTTCGCCTTGACGTTCCGGCAAAGGGAGGCACATGGGCAGCCTCAATATGCCGGGACGTTCCAGGCCGGATTCGACGTCTTCATCACGTCACTCCTTCTGGTTTCCGGTCTGTCGTCAGGGAATTCTATCGCATTCCTGGATTCGATATGGTGAGGTCGCGATGTGAAAACAAGCATCCTTGCGGCGCGTTGCGGGGCGCAATCCGCGTCAGGCTTCCGGCTCGCGAAGTGCTGCCCATTTCAGCAAGGCATCGAGAGCCGGACATAGCGCCTGCCCCCAATCGGTCAGGCAATACTCGACCTTCGGCGGCACCTGATGATGAACGATGCGACGGACAATTCCGTCGGCCTCCATCTGCCGCAGCTGCTGGATCAGCATCTTCTGCGAGATCGCCGGGATCGCGCGTTCGAGATCGGAAAAGCGCAGCACCTTGCCGCCGAACAGGTGAAACAGGATCACCAGCTTCCAGCGGCCTTCGAGGATGCGCAGCACATTCTCGACGCCGCTCGCCGCCGACAACGGCGTCAACGCTTCGCCCTTACTTTCGGGTCTAACCTTACTTTCAGGCCCAACCTTACTTTCAAGTAAGTACCTTACCTTTTCGTCGGTTCTTGTCATTTTTTCAGTCTATCTCATTTTAGGAGCCGGACAAGGCCGCGGACCTTCGCGTCAACGGCCAGAACTGGGACCGGAGATGAAATCATGACCGAAGAACTTCCGCAGCCGCTGACCGACTATTTTGTCGCCAAGAACAGGCATGACATCGACGCCATGCTCGCCTCCTTCTCATCGGACGCCACGGTCAGGGATGAAGGCAAAACCCATCATGGTTCGGCTGCCATCCGCAGCTGGATGGAGGAGACGACCAAAAAATACCGGGTGACCGTTGAGGTCGCCGACGCGACGGTCAACGGCGATGCATGGCGGATCGCCGGCATCGTCTCAGGCAATTTTCCCGGCAGCCCGGCGACACTCCACTACGTCTTCACACTGGCCGATGACCAGATCACGCGGCTGGAGATCGACGCGTGACCATCCCTGAGAGACCCACGGTCGACGATCGGCCATCCTACGACGGCACGCACGAAGCGGTGTGACGCCATGCAAAAAGGGCGCGACAAACGTCGCGCCCTTGTCGTCGAAAATTTCTCTCGAGATCAGTTCATCGTCGGGATGACGAATTCCGCACCGTCCTTGATGCCGGACGGCCAGCGCGAGGTCACCGTCTTGGTCTTGGTGTAGAACCGGAACGCGTCCGGGCCGTGCTGGTTGAGATCGCCGAACGAAGACGCCTTCCAGCCGCCGAAGGTGTAATAGGCGATCGGCACCGGGATCGGCACGTTGATGCCGACCATGCCGACCTGGACCCGCGAAGCGAAATCGCGCGCGGCATCGCCATCACGGGTGAAGATGGCGACGCCATTGCCCATCTCGTGGTCGTTGGCGAGCTTGATCGCGCTCTCATAGGTCGGCGCGCGTACCACCGAGAGCACCGGCCCGAAGATCTCTTCCTTGTAGATGCGCATGTCAGCGGTGACGTTGTCGAACAGGCAGCCGCCCATATAGTAGCCGTCTTCATAACCCTGCATGGAGAAGCCGCGGCCGTCGACGACCAGCTTGGCGCCTTCCTTGACGCCGGTATCGACATAACCCTTGACCCGTTCAAGAGCCTGCGCCGTCACCAGCGGGCCGAAATCGGCCGAAGAGTCGGTCGAAGGACCGACCTTCAGGCTCTCGACGCGCGGAATCAACTTTTCCATGAGCCGGTTGGCGGTGTCGTTGCCAACCGGGACGGCGACCGAGATCGCCATGCAGCGCTCGCCGGCCGAGCCGTAGCCGGCGCCGATCAGCGCGTCGACGGTCTGGTCCATGTCGGCATCGGGCATGATGATCATGTGGTTCTTGGCGCCGCCGAAGCACTGCACGCGCTTGCCGGCGGCCGTGCCGCGCGAATAGATGTAATGGGCGATCGGCGTCGAGCCGACAAAGCCGATGGCCTTGATGTCGGGATCGTCGAGGATGGCGTCGACCACGTCCTTGTCGCCGTTGACGACGTTGAGGATGCCCGCCGGCAGCCCGGCTTCGAGGAACAGTTCGGCAATGCGCATCGGCACGCCCGGATCGCGCTCCGACGGCTTGAGGATAAAGGCGTTGCCGCAGGCGATGGCCGGCGCGATCTTCCACAGCGGGATCATCGCCGGGAAGTTGAACGGCGTGATGCCGGCGACGACGCCGAGCGGCTGGCGCATCGAATAGACGTCGATGCCGGGACCGGCGCCGTCGGTGAACTCACCCTTCATCATGTGCGGCGCACCGATGCAGACCTCGACCACTTCAAGGCCGCGCTGGATGTCGCCCTTGGCGTCGGCAATCGTCTTGCCGTGCTCGCGCGCCAGGATGTCGGCCAGTTCGTCATAGTCGCGGGCGACCAGTTCGAGGAATTTCATCAGCACGCGCACGCGGCGCTGCGGGTTCGTTGCCGCCCACTTCGGCTGCGCTGCCTTGGCATTCTCGACAGCCGCGCGCAGTTCCGCCTGCGAAGCCAGCGCCACCGTGCCGCGCACGGAGCCGTCCATCGGCTGCATGACATCCTGCTTGCGGCCGCTGGTCCCGGCGACATGCTTGCCGCCGATGAAATGACCGTAGTCGATCATGATTTCTCTCCCTTTGTTTGTGATGCCGCATTGTCCGCCTTTGGCCGGCGGATGGCAACGCGACGGAGAACGCAACCGTTGTGCGAAAAGTAGATAACGATTGACGGACGGGCATCAATTCCCGCAAATGACGGGATGCAATTGCTGCTACGGATTGAGAGATTGAGTTCCTTCGCCACAGAACGCAGCATCGGCGATTGTCATCCGGAC
>NZ_RZQG01000459.1:0-4752 GCF_003998635.1 Mesorhizobium sp. M7D.F.Ca.US.004.03.1.1 | reverse complement strand
GACTTGAAGCGCGCCATCAATTCGGCACGGCCGGGGTCGGTCAGCGTTGCCGCCGCGCCGAATTCCAGCGGCGTCAACAGGTCCGCCGCCGGATAGAGGATCGGATTGTCGAGCACCTCCTTCGGCAGCAGCTTGTTGACTCGCGCATCGGTCGAGGGCGCACCATTGGCCAGGTGCTCCTTCACCGCCACCTGCGGGTTCATCAGATAGTTGAGCAGAGCGTAACCTGCGGGCTTGTTCGGCGCATCCTTCGGAATGGCGTAGAAATCGGTCCAGATCTCGCCGCCTTCCTTGCCCAGCACATAGGCGATCTCGGGAATGTCACGATGCAGCTGGGCGCCGTCGTTCGTCCAGCACATGGTCATCCAGGCGTCACCCGCGCGCATCCCAGGCTGGTAGTCGGATGAGACCGCGAACAGATGCGGCTTGACCTTCAGCAGCAGTTCCTCCGCCTTGGCGAGTTCGTCCTGCTTGAGCGAGTTGAACGAGTAGCCGTAATATTTCAGCGCATTGCCGATCGTGGTCAGCTGGTAGTCGTGCACCATGGTGCGGCTGTCTCCTTCCGCCATGGCGGTGTCCCAGAATTCCTTCCAGCTCGTCATCGGCTTGGTCAGCTTCTTGGTGTTGACGGCAAAGCCGGTGGTGCCCCAGTTCTTCGGTACCGCATAGGTCACCGCATCGATCGTGCCTTCCCCAGTGAAGCGTGGATCCTCCTGCGAGCCGTCGAAGTTCGGCAGCTTCGCCATCTCCAGCGGCTCGATGATGCCGAGCTTCTTGTAGGTCGAGATCGTGTAGTTGGTCGGCACGAAAAGGCTCCAGCCCGAGGCGCCGGCCTGCAGCTTGGCCAGCATCTCCTCATTGGAGCCGAACACGTTGACCTCGACGGCAACGCCGGTGTCCTTCTTGAAATTCTCGAAGGTCGCCGGGTCATGATAGTTCGGCCAGGTGGCGATCGACATGCGGTCGCCAAGGCTTTCCGCGGCGAAGGCCGGTGTCGGCATGATGCCGATCTCGCGCGCCATCACCGCCGTGGCAATGCCAAGGCCGGTGAGGCCGAGGAAATCGCGGCGGCCGATCGAGCCGCGCTTCAAACGCATCAACTGGTCGACAAAATTCTCGGGGCTTATCGGCAGTCCGTCACGATATGATTTCGACATGTTTATCTACCCTCTGGTTGGTCCCGTTGTTCTTGGTGTCCGGAAACGCCAGCGGCGTTCCGGAGGCAAAGCCGATGGCGACGGGTTCACCCGGCTTGAAGAGATTGCCATGGCCGATCAGATGATCGGCCTTGGCCAGCAGCGTTCCGATGCCCTGGACCTCGATCGCGTATTCCGCCGTCGAGCCAAGGAAAATCCGGTTGCGGACGATGCCCTTGAATGGGCCGCTTGTCTGAGCGCCGAGACTGAGTGATTCAGGACGCAGGCTGACCGAAACGGTCTCGCCCTGCTGCAAAGCGGTTCGCTTGCGCGCCGCAATGACCGTGCCATCGGCAAGCGTTACCTCCACCAGATCGCCGGTATGCCCGGCGACGGTGCCGCTCAAGAGATTGGTCTTGCCGACGAAGTCGGCGACGAACAAATCGGCCGGCTCGTCATAGATCTCGCTCGGCTGCCCAAGCTGGACGATGCGGCCGCCATTCATGACGCAGACGAAATCGCTCATCGACAGCGCTTCCTCCTGGTCGTGGGTGACCAGCACGAAGGTGATGCCGATCTCGCGCTGCAGGTTCTGGAGCTCGATCTGCATGTCGGTGCGCAGCTTCTTGTCGAGCGCCGCCAGCGGCTCGTCGAGCAAAAGCACGGCCGGCTTGTTGACCAGCGCGCGCGCCAACGCGACCCGCTGCTGCTGGCCGCCTGACAGTTCGTGGATCTTGCGGCGGCCATAGCCGGCGAGCCGCACCATTTCGAGCGCCTCGCCCGCCCTCGAGGCGATCTCGCGCGACGACAGCCTTGGCCGCGCCTGGCGCAGCCCGTAGGCGACGTTGTCCTCGACATCGAGATGCGGAAACAGCGCGTATTGCTGGAACACCATGTTGACCGGCCGCCGGTAGGGCGGCGTGCCGGCCATGTCCTGGCCGCGAATGAACACCTTGCCTTCGCTCGGCTGTTCGAAACCGCCGATCATGCGCAGGCAGGTGGTCTTGCCGCAGCCGGAGGGACCGAGCAAGGCAACAAAGGCGGAAGGTGGCACGGCGAGATCGATGCTGCTCACAGCCGTCACGCTGCCATAGCGCTTGGTGACGCCGCGAAACTCGATGTCGGGCACTGCGGTCAAAGGCTGCGGGCTCCAGCGACAGGGCAATTTCAGAACGCTACCAGAGCCAATGCCGGCTAGTATATACCTCGTAGGTGGTATATCTGATCTATTTTCTCGTTTAAGGGGGTATGGATTGTCCCGCAGCGACGAATACAGCCAGCTCGCCACGCTCGTCGCGGCGACGCGGGAGACGAGCGGCGACCTGTTCGGCAAGGCGCTGGTCGACTGGCTGCGGCTCCATGTCAGTTTCGATCACTGCGTGGTCTTCGGCTATCGCGGCGCCTCGCGCCCGCCGCTGCTGTTCGAGACCTTTTCGCCGGCCGAAAGCCACGTCTTCGTCGCGCTCTATCAGGAGGGGCCGTATCTGCTTGACCCGTTTCACCACGCGGCGGTCGAGCGCAAGGAAGGGTTCTGGCGCATGCGCGAACTGGCGCCGGACCGCTTCTATGCCAGCGAGTATTTTCGCTCCTACTACAGCCAGACCAGACTGGCCGAGGAGGTCGGCTTCTTCGTGCCGCTGCCGGGCAAGGATGCGCTGGTGCTGTCGCTGATGCGGCTGCGCGCTTCAGGCCCGTTCGGCACCGCTGATGCCAGATTGTTGCGCGACATGGCGCCTGCGGTGATCAGCTTCATCAGGTTGCGCTGGCCTGCCCTGGCGACCGACGAACCGGCAGAATTGAAGCAGGACGAGACGGTAGCGCCGGTCAACGAATTCGACCGTGCCCATATCTGGAAGAGCCTGTCGCTGACGCCGCGCGAAAAGCATGTCGTCGACCTGGTGCTGCAGGGACACTCCACCGAATCGATCGCCAGGGCCATGCGCATCGTGCCGGGAACCGTGAAGGTTCACCGCCGCAACATCTACCGCAAGCTCAAGATCAAGTCGCAGGCCGGTCTGTTCGCGCGCTTCGTCGAGATCATCGACGCACGGATCCGGTAATTCCCCTAACCGCCGGCTTCCCACGACCCGGCCCCGGCCATCCGCTTCAGCAGCGGCGCGGGCTTGAACACGTCCTTGCCTGTCCGCTGATGCCAGTAATCGAGCCGCTCGACGATCCTGGCCGGACCTTCAAGGCCAGCCCAGAACATCGGCCCACCTCTGCCGATGGGAAAACCGTAGCCGTTGACCCAGACGACATCGATGTCGGACGCACGGGCCGCTATGCCTTCCTCCAGGATCTTGGCGCCCTCGTTGACCAGGGGATAGAGCGTGCGCTCGATGATTTCTTCCGCGCTGATCGCACGCGGCGAGATGCCCTTCTCGGCGGCCTTGTCGCGGATCAGCGCTTCAACCTCGGGATCTGGCATTGGTGTGCGCGCACCAGCCTCGTAGAGATAGAAACCCCGGCCGGTCTTCTGGCCAAAACGCCCTTGTTCGCATAGCGTGTCGGCGATCACGGCCGTCTGGCCGCGTGCCTTGCGATTGCGCCAGCCAATGTCGAGGCCGGCGAGGTCGCCCATCTGGAACGGCCCCATCGGCCAGCCGAAATCGGTGAAGGCCTTGTCGATCTGGCTGGGTGTCGCACCCTCCAGCAACAGCGCTTCGGATTCCGAGCCACGCGCGGCCAGCATGCGATTGCCGACGAAGCCGTGGCACACGCCGACGACGACGGCCACCTTGCCGATCCGCCGCGCCAGGTCGACGACAGTTGCCAGCGCATCGGGCGCGGTCTTGTCGGCCCGCACGATCTCCAGCAGCTTCATGACATTGGCCGGCGAGAAGAAATGCAGGCCGAGCACATCCTGCGGCCTCGAGGTCGAGGCGGCGATTTCGTCGATGTCGAGATAGGAGGTGTTGGTGGCCAGGATCGCACCCGGCTTGGCCACCGCTTCGAGTTTGCCGAAAACCTCCCTCTTGACCGCCATGTCCTCGAACACCGCCTCGACAATCAGGTCGCAATCGGCGAGATCGGCATAGTCGGTGGAGCCTTTGAACTGGGCGAGCCGCTCGCGCTTGGCATCTGCCGTCAGCGAGCCGCGCGTGACGGACACCGAGTAGTTCTTGTCGATGGTCGCCAGCCCGCGCTGCAATGCCTCATGGCTGGTTTCCAGCAAGGTCACGGGATAGCCGCCATTGGCGAAGGCCATGGCGATGCCGCCGCCCATCGTGCCGGCGCCGATGACGCCGACACGGGCGATCCGGCGCTTGACGATGTCTTTTCCGGGAAGCTTTGCCGCCTCACGTTCGGCGAAGAACAAATGCCGCTGCGCCCGCGACTGGTCGCTGGCGACGAGTTTCACGAACAGCGCGCGTTCCGCCGCGAGCGCTTCATCGAAGGGCAGCATGACAGCATTGCGCACCGATTGCGCACAGGCGATCGGCGCCTCAAGGCCGCGCGCTTTCCTGGCGAGCTCCGCTGCCTCGGCGTCGAAAGCCGCGAGGTCGGTCTCCTTGGGCCCCTCGTCGCGATCGCGCACCGGCGTGAAAAGACCACCCTTGCGGGCTAATTCCCTGGCAAAGTTCACGGCATGGGTGGTCAGATCGCCCTCGAAGAC
>NZ_RZQG01000458.1:0-4761 GCF_003998635.1 Mesorhizobium sp. M7D.F.Ca.US.004.03.1.1 | reverse complement strand
GACGTGGCTGGTCGGTCGACGACGAGGAGCGGCACCCCGGCATGCGCTGCGTGGCATCAGCCATCTTCAACGAATTCGGCGAGCCGATCGGCGGCGTCTCGGTCTCCGGGCCGACCGTGCGGGTGACGCCGGAGCGGCTGGCCGAGATCGGCCCGCTGGTGCGCGATGCCGCCGCCGAGGTGACCAGGATGATTGGCGGCGTCAGCTCGGCTTGAGATCATGCGGACAGCGAAAAGAGGGGCGGCGGGGGCGCCCCTCTTTTTCAGCTGATTGAAACGCCACCTCCTCTCAGAGCCGGCAGTAGTGACGATAGCCGTCGTGGCCGACATAGGTGTCGGAGTCCACGTCGTAGCTCGCGTAACGATCGTAGCAGCGGCGGACGTGCCACGAACCGCCGTCTTCGTCGACATAGACGGTACGGGGCTGCTGGGCGAGCAGGCTGCCGAGGACGAAACCACCGACGCCGGCGGCAATGCCGATGCCGAGGTCGTGGTGATGGCTGTGGGCGGCCGAAGGCTGGACGGTGCCGACCAGCGTGGTGGCGGCGACGGCGGTGGCGATGAGGCCGGAAACGAGTGTGTTCTTGAACATGATGATCTCCTTGCTTCGTTGACGGAGGCGATCCATCCGCCTCTTGATCATCTGTCGTTGCGGCCAGGAAAAAGGTTCGAATCTTTTTTCGATTTTTCTGGAGCCGAGGAAATCGGATGGACCGAGGTCTTGGCGACGGCGACCTGCGAGAGCTTGGCGAGGACGTTGATGCAGCTGATCTCCCTCCTTGCGGGGGAGATCGGCAGCTTTGCCACCCACTTCACAAGGTGATCGCCGAACGCAAAAAGGGCGGCCGAAGCCGCCCTCTTGGAAGAATGGGTCCCTCCATCAAAGGAAAATGATCACCCTACCGTGCCTGTGGTGATGATGGTTGTGGTGGTGGTTGTAGTGCTTCCACCAGAACTTCTTGAAGTGCTTGTTGTGATGGTGATGATGGCCGTGCATGCCGTGGGCCGACGACGTGCCGACAGTGCCGGCGAGCGCGCCGGTGGCGACGAAAATGGCGACGAGGCCTGAGGTAAGAGTGCGCTTGAGCATGATGATCTCCTGGATCCTTGATCGAGGCGACCCATTCGCCTCAGACCATCAGTCGGCGCAGCGCGGGAAAAGGTTCGAAGATCGAGGGGATTTTTAGTGCACGCTTGACGCAGGCGAATAGCGAATAGCGAGTAGGAAAAGGCAGGAACGCCACGTACCAATCGCTACGTTGCTATTCGCTACTCACTATTCGCTCTCTATCACCCCAGCCCCGTGACATGGCGAAGCCAGAAGGCCAGCGCGATGAAGCCGATGATGGTGGTGACGCCGGTCCAGTCGACATTGGCCTTCTTCACATCGCTGATGATCTTCACCAGCAGCATCCAGGCCACGAAGACGATAGGCAGAATGATGACAAATCTGATCATGCGACACCCCTGCTCGAAGCGATTGCACCTTCCACCTATGTAGGAAGCAATCCGGCGTTTTTCAGGATGCCCCTCCCCGACGGCCCATACGACATGCCGGGAAAAAACGGAGTTTTGTCTTTACTGGCGCAACAAATATGCTAACCGGAGCGCCGTGCCCTTGTAGCTCAGCTGGTAGAGCAGCGGTTTTGTAAACCGAAGGTCGGCGGTTCGATTCCGTCCGGGGGCACCAGTTTCCACCGAATGAAACCGACACTTGCAACGGACAGCACCGAATGATGCGTCAGTGATTGTCGAATGGCCAGCAACACAGATAAGATACGCTCAGGGGTCGAACAACACGTCTGGACAACCTATCGTTGCTTTAGGGTGGCTTAGAGACACATGAGAAGAATGGGCATGATGCGGATCTTGCTGGCTGTGGCGGCTCTCCTAGCGGCACGGTTCGCCTCGGCAGCGGAAGAGTTACCTTTTCCTGACTTGGACACAGAGGGCTATTGCACAGCGCTAGTCTCAAAGATGCTCGTCAAGGCGGAGCAGCAAAGCGAAAAAGAAAAGTGTCTAGTAGACGAGAAAGGGATGAGGGTTGCGCTTCAACCTTTCTGGCATCTTGTTGGCGATGTGCAGGCAACGTATTTGAGAGACAACTATATTAAGGAAGTTCGCCTCCAGACATATATAACTGTCAGCCACTTCGTGGCCACAGGGGTTGGCAAGGCCTGCCTTGAAGATCGTATATTCTGTGCCCCTGACAAGACCACTGTCGAGCTAGTGGCTTTCAAAAAGGCCGGTTATTGTCCATCAAAGGATTGCATAAGGGAGGAGACGGCGCGGAGGTTGCGACTTGAGAAGTACTGGTCGAGTTTGCCCATCCATAAAACTGGTTGGTGCCTTAGCCACGCTTTGCATCAGAAATACCCTCCACTCCAAATCCTTTCCAACTGCGTTGCCGAGGATATTGGGGCTCAATGTCTCAGCGGAACGCGGCAGTGTCGGCCCGGTTAGACAGTCTATCCCTCGATTTTTTGTTCGTCGCCAAAACACACGGCGCACGGATATTCACAAGCCATCTCACACATATCTTCACGTCTTGGGCCAGAGCAGAATGTCCACGTCTATAGTGGCCGCGAGGGCGACTACGGTAGTGGATATTCAGAGACCACCTGGCCCCCACCATGTTCGGCTGCGCGCACCCCAATCGCCGCCACCAGTATCCGGCTCTGCCTCCGGATCGCCGCCCGCAGTTCGGCAATCCTCGCCGCGTCGCGTTTCACGAATTCGATGAACATCATGTTCATGTTGTTGAGATCAAATTCGCCGAGCCCCTGATGCTCCAAAATATTCCAAATTGTGCCGTCTTCTATGCGCTCGCAACCCGGGCGGATGCCCCAACCCTGGTGAACGTGTTCCGGACCCTGACAGACTTGTAGACGTAGGCGGCCCAGATGCCAGTTCCCACAAACGAAACCATGGGGGCCACCACCGCATCGCCTGCGAGTACCAGGCTCACCGGAACGCCCAGAACTGACGCAACCCAGATCGTGTCCAGCACGAAAACGACAGGGATGGCGAGCCACTGGAGCAGAAACAATTGCGGAAAGCGGCGGCCTCGCCGCAGCATCGAAACGAGCACAACCAGCTGAAGCGCCAGAAATGCCAGATTGAGAGCAAGCTCGCCATACACCGCCAGCGGGCCATTTGAGAGGGTCATGAGTTGCTGGTAGCCGTCCGCCGAATTGGCGAAGTCGGCGAGTGTGCGCAGCGGTGACAATGTCTGACCGATCGCCAGCAGCATCAACCAGCCGCCGAAGCCCACAAGAGCTTCAGGATTCTGCGACGGCTTCGCGGCTGATCGAACAGCAAAGAAAACAGGCACGCCGATCAACAGCAGCACGATCGCCCAATGCCAGATGGAAAACGCCCCCATTTACCCCTCCCCCTATTTATGCCCTCCTAGGTTGTACCAGATTTCAAACTCAACTCAAGAGGTGAGCCTCGTCTGAAACCAGATCTTATGCGGAAGCGACGATTTCTCCTGCCTGCTCCTGACTTTCTCACACCGCAATCGCCGCCACCAATATCCGGTTCTGCCTCCGGATCGCTGCGCGCAGTTCCGGTATCTTCGCCGCGTCGCGCTTCACGAATTCGATGAACATCATGTTCATGTTGTTGAAGATCAGTTCGCCGAGCGCTGCCCCGTCGATATCCTGCCGCACCAGCCCAATCTCCTGCAGCCGGGCGATCAGGGCGCGGATCTGTTCGGTCAGCGCGCGGTCGAGTGCGGTGTAGGCCTGGCCGAACGGGCTGTCGGGCAGTTGTGTCGAGATTGCCATCGCCTGCCGCCACATCTCCTTGCTGAGATAATGCAGCGAGTGCTCGATATAGATGCCGATCAGCGTGTCCAGCGCATCGCCGACATTGGCCGGCGGCCTGGCGACGACGCCCTGCCCGGCATTGAGCACCTCGTTGACCTCAAGCGAGACGATGGCGCCGAGGATGTCGCCCTTGTTTTCATAGTAATTGTAGATCGTGCCGACCGAGACCTCGGCCTGGGCGGCGATCGCCTCGATCTTGGCGCCTTCATAACCGGCCTCGCGGAAAAGTGCCGCCGCCGCCTCGATGATGCGCCGGTGCCGGTCCGCCTTTTGCCTTGCCCGCAATCCGCTCATATCAGCCTCTTGCCATAAAAACAGAATTGACTCAATTTTAGAATTGGTTCAATTTTTTGCAAGAAGCCACAAAGGCAAGGGAGAACACTCGATGTCCGCTAAATCCGCATCCAGGAATCCGCTTTCCATGCTGAAAAGCCATCTGCATGCCGCATGCGCCGCCACGGCGCTGCTGCTCGGAGCCGGCAGCGCTGCCCAGGCCGCCGATCTCAACGCGCTGATCTGGTGCGATCATGCCGACCCGGCTCTGCTGCAGCCGTTCGAGGAGGCCAATGGCGTCAAGGTCAACGTCAAGGAGTTCGAGGGCACCGGCGCCGGCCTCGCCATCGTCGAACAGTCGCAGCCGGGCGACTGGGACGTGATGGTCATCGACAGCATCGATGTGCCGCGGGGTGTCGAAAAGGGCTTGTTCGAGCCGCTGCCGGAAGACAAACTGCCGCTGGCCGACCTGTTCCCGCAAGTGAAGATGGACGGCTCCACCGTGATCGGCGGCAAGCGCTACGGCATCACCGAAAAGTTCGGCTACAACACGATCGGCTACAACAAGACCAAGGTCGATCCGGCCGACATGCAGTCGATGGCCGCGCTCACCGGCGACAAGTACAAGGGCAAGGTCGCCATCTACGACTATTACC
>NZ_RZQG01000457.1:0-4762 GCF_003998635.1 Mesorhizobium sp. M7D.F.Ca.US.004.03.1.1 | reverse complement strand
GCGGGAGCCGGCTGTGCCTGGGCAACGGGCGGCGGCAGCGGCCGCGTCGAGACAGGCTCGAGGCTGGAACGGCTGACCGATTGTGTGTGGCTGCCATCGAGTGGAGCGGCGGCGACATCGCCCGGATAGGGCTGCTGCACGGCGTCCTGCTTGTTGATGATGGCGCGCTGATTGTTGGTCGAGGATGTAAAGACGTCGTCGACGCCATTGAACCGCGAAACCTGGGAACTGCACCCGGCCGCGGCGCCTGCAATCATGAGGACGGCGCAGCCTCGCGCCAGATTGCGTCCATTTGCCTTCAAAACACTGAGTTGCATCGCACTGACCCGCACATACCCGGTACAAACTAGGCATGATTAAAGCGCGTTAATGTTACTCGACGGTTAACCTCATGGAATCCGGCGCAATTTTCTTAAAATATTAGAGAGCGAGCTGAGGTGTGTTGAGATTCAGGTCAGGCCGAGCCAGGGTCGAAGACGGGCGCGAGGCGACCAAACAACGTGGCTTCCGGGGTCGCCCTTGCGACGAGCGGAGCGTACTTTTGGTACCTGAGCACCGGGAGCGCAGGAAACTACCGTTTGCAGGCCGGCATCACCTGAATATCGACACCGCCTAAATGACGGCGGCGACACTGCGCAGGATCGGCTGCAGGCGGACAAGGCCGATGTCCTCGCGCTCGAACCGGCTGCCGACCTTGGTCAGCTTGGCCAGCACCTGCTCGCCCTCCTCGGGTCCGATCGGGGCGATGACAATGCCGCCGCTCGACAATTGATCCAGCAGGAAGCGCGGCAGGCTGTCGAAGGCAGCCCAGGCGACGATGCGGTCGAACGGCCCTTCGTTCGGCAGCCCGCCGGACCCATCGGCGTGGCGCACGATCACATTGCCGATGCCGAGCGCCTCGAAGCGCTGCCTGGCCTGCTCGACGAGCGTCTTGTAGCGATCGGTGGTGACGACCCGCGCCGCCAGCCGCGACATCACCGCCGAGGTATAGCCGGAGCCGGCACCGACCTCGAGCACGCGGTTGCCCTGCTCGATGGCAAGCGCCGCGATCACCGCCGCCTGCATGTCGGCGCCCTCGATCGCCTCGCCGCATTCGATCGGCAGCATGCGGTCCGACCAGGCGATCTGATGAAACTGGGCAGCCAGGAAACCGCGCCGTGGTGTCGCCTCGAACGCCGCTATCAGCGCCTTCGGCACCGTCCCCCGGCCGCGCAGGCGCAGCAGAAAGGCAGCAAAACCTTCGCGGTCATCGATCCCCTGGTTCATGCAAGCGCCTTGCTCAGTTGGTCACGGATTTCATGCGCGGTCAGGTCGAGCTGCAATGGCGTCACCGACACCAGCCTGTTGCGTAGAGCGTAGAGGTCAGTACCTTGCTTGCCTTCGACCGGCTCGCGGCCAAAGCGCAGCCAATAGTAAGGCAGGCCGCGCCCGTCGCGGCGCTCGTCGACCCACAGGCTGTGCACGAGCTTGCCTTGCGAGGTGACCACTGTACCGGCGACCTCTTCGGGAGTGCAGTTGGGAAAATTGACGTTGAGCAGCACGCCGTCAGGCAGCGGCGTTGCGACCAATTTCTTCAGTAATGCCGGCGCCAGCGCCTCGGTCGTCTCGTAAGGGACGACGCGATCTTCGCCGACATAGCTGTACCCCTGGCTGAGCGCAATCGAGCGGATGCCGAGCAGCGCGCCTTCCATGGCGCCGGCGACGGTGCCGGAATAGGTGACGTCGTCAGCGATGTTGGCGCCGGAATTGATGCCGGACAGGATCAGGTCGGGTGCGCCGGGCAGGATCTTCTTGACGCCCATGATGACGCAATCGGTCGGCGTGCCGCGCACGGCAAAGTGCTTCTCGCCGATCTTGCGCAGCCGCAGCGGCTCCGAGATCGACAGCGAATGAGCATAACCGGACTGGTCCTGCTCCGGCGCCACCACCCAGACATCGTCAGACAGCGTACGCGCGACGCGTTCGAGCGACGCCAGGCCCTCGGCATGAATGCCGTCGTCATTGGTCAGAAGAATGCGCATTATTTCGCTTCGATCTTTTCCAGACCGCCCATGTAAGGCCGCAGCACTTCAGGAATGGTTACGCTGCCGTCCTCATTCTGGTAGTTTTCGATGACAGCGATGAGCGCGCGGCCAACCGCGGTGCCCGAACCGTTGAGCGTGTGGACGAAACGGTTGCCCTTGCCGTCTCTGTCCTTGTAGCGGGCATCCATGCGGCGCGCCTGGAAATCGCCGCACACCGAGCAGGACGAAATCTCGCGATAGGCGTTCTGGCCGGGTAGCCAGACCTCGATGTCGTAGGTCTTGCGCGCGCCAAAGCCCATGTCGCCGGTGCACAGCGTCATGGTGCGGAACGGCAGCCCGAGCCGCTTGAGCACTTCCTCGGCGCATTGCGTCATCCGCTCATGTTCGGCAAGTGACGATTCCTGGTCGGTGATCGACACCAGCTCGACCTTGTAGAACTGGTGCTGGCGCAGCATGCCGCGCGTATCGCGCCCGGCCGAACCCGCTTCCGACCGGAAGCATGGCGTCAGCGCGGTATAGCGCAGCGGCAGTTTTTCATGCGCGGTGATTTCTTCGCGCACAAGGTTGGTGAGCGGCACCTCGGCGGTCGGGATCAGGCCAAGCCTGCCCTCCCCGTGCGGCGTGAAGAACAGATCTTCCTCGAACTTCGGCAACTGGTTGGTGCCGAAGAGAACGTCGTCCTTGACCATCAGCGGCGGGATGACTTCTTCATAGCCATGCTCGGTCGTGTGCAAATCGAGCATGAACTGGCCGAGCGCGCGTTCCATCCGCGCCAGCCCGCTCTTCAGCACGGTGAAGCGCGAGCCTGACAGCTTCGCGGCGCGCTCGAAATCCATCATGCCGAGCGCTTCGCCGATCTCGAAATGCTCCTTCACCCAATTGGGCCGCGTCGGCACCTGGCCAACGATATGCTTGACGACATTGTCGTGCTCGTCTTTGCCGACAGGCACGTCATCGAACGGCACATTGGGCAGCACCGCCAGCGCATCGTTCAGCGCCTTGTCGAGATCGCGTTCCCGCGCCTCGCCGTTCTGGATGAAGGTTTTTATCTCGCCGACTTCAGCCTTCAGCCTTTCGGCAAGTGCCGCGTCGCCCGAACGCATGGCATTGCCGATCTCCTTCGAGGCGGCGTTGCGGCGCTCCTGCTTGGTCTGCAGTTCGGTGACGTGTTCGCGCCGCGCCTCGTCCGAGGCGATCAGTCCGTCGACCGTGGACTGCGCCTCACCCGCCGACCACGAGCGCTTCACCAGCGCCTCGACTAGGGCCTTCGGGTTGTCGCGAATCCATTTGATGTCAAGCATGTTTGAACGCTCCTGAGCTAGGCCAGAGGGCGTAAACCGCATCTGAGATCGATGCAAGATGGGCGGGGCGGCGACTGTCTTTTTCCGCCGCTGCCGCCGCTCTGTTGCCTACGAGGCAGCCGGCGCCGGA
Source organism: Mesorhizobium sp. M7D.F.Ca.US.004.03.1.1 (assembly GCF_003998635.1). Classification (NCBI taxonomy): domain Bacteria; kingdom Pseudomonadati; phylum Pseudomonadota; class Alphaproteobacteria; order Hyphomicrobiales; family Phyllobacteriaceae; genus Mesorhizobium; species Mesorhizobium sp. M7D.F.Ca.US.004.03.1.1. The sequence continues at coordinate 1,307 of NZ_RZQG01000457.1, read as the reverse complement.
GGCTCGTCCGGGGCTTTGTCCGCCACGGTCTCCGCCGCGTCCTGCTTCTCGCGCGCCACACGCTGCTTTTCCTGATCGCGCTCGATCAGCCGGGCAGCCCAGATGGAGACCTCGTAGAGAAGGATGGTCGGAATGGCCAGGCCGATCTGGCTCATCGGATCTGGCGGCGTCAGCACGGCCGCGACGACGAAGGCAATGACGATCGCCCATTTGCGCTTCTCGGCCAGCCCCTTGGACGACAGCATGCCGACCCGTGTCATCAGGCTGGTCACCACCGGCAGCTGAAACACCAGGCCGAAGGAGAAGATCAGTGTCATGATCAGGCTGAGATATTCCGACACTTTCGGCAGCAGCGAAATCTGCACCTGATCGTCGGTGCCGGCCTGCTGCATGGCGAGGAAGAACCACATCACCATCGGCGTGAAGAAGAAATAGACCAGCGACGCGCCCATCAGGAACAGGATGGGCGATGCGATCAGGAACGGCAGGAAGGCGTTGCGCTCGTTCTTGTAGAGGCCGGGCGCGATGAACTTGTAGATCTGCGTGGCGATCAGCGGAAAGGCGATGACCATGCCGCCGAACATGGCGAGCTTGACCTGGGTGAAGAAGAACTCCTGCGGCGCGGTGTAGATCAGCTCGACTTTGTGCGGATCGAGCCCTGCCCACTTCGTTGCCCATTTGAACGGGATCACAAGCAGGTTGAACAGCTTCTTGGCGAAGAAGAAACAAACCAGGAAGGCGACAAAGAAGCCGCCGATCGACCAGATCAGCCGCCGGCGCAACTCGATCAGATGCTCCATCAGCGGCGCCGACGATTTCTCGATCTCGTCCTTTTCCTTGTCCGAAACACTCACTTGGCGGCTCCAGCCGTCTTCTTGGCAACCGGCTTCTTCGCCGCAGCAGGCTTCGGTTCGGCTTTCGCCCCCGTCTTGGTTGCTACGGTCTTGGTCGCGATCACCTTGGCCGCAGCAGGCTTGGCGGCCTTGGGCGTTTCAGGCTTTGCCGCGGGCACCGCTTTCGCCGGCACCTTGGAGACCGGCGTGGCTTTGGTGGTCACGGTTTTCGCCGCCGCAGGAGCCTTTGCGCCATGTACCGAAGCCTTGGCCGGTGCCTTTGCAACCGGCGTCGCTTTTGCCGGCGCAGGCTTGGCTGCTTTCTTCGCAGCGGACGCCTTCGACGCCGCAACAGGTGCCGTCGGCAGTGACGACGTCACCACCGATTCGTCGGTCATCGCCGGGAAAATCGGCGCTGCTGGCGCTGCTTCCGGCCCGTTGACGCCAGGCATGATCGTTGCACCATTCTTCAAC
>NZ_RZQG01000456.1:0-4776 GCF_003998635.1 Mesorhizobium sp. M7D.F.Ca.US.004.03.1.1 | reverse complement strand
GGCGGAATCTGTCCGCATCTTGTTTGGGCGCTGTCTAATCGGTTTTTCCCGGCAGGAAAAGGCCTGATACGCCGGGCGCAGATGGGTAGGGTGCCTGGGAAACGCAAGAAGGGCCGCCGGTCGACCCGGCGGCCCTTCCGTTGACGTTACGTCAGTCTTTGTTTCGATGCATGTCGTTTTCCCAAAACCGGAACCACTTTTGGGCGACATGCATCAGCTGTCGCGGAGCTTGACCAGGTCGTTCAGCAGCCCGCCCGTTCCGTTGTGGACGGTCAGCCGCTCGACCTTGCCGGCGATGGTTTCCAGAGCCTCGAGCTCCTTCAACCGCAGCATCACCGGGTTTTCCGCCATCACCCTGGCCGTGTTGAGGAGGGAACGCGTGGCGTTCGTCTCCTCACGGCGGCGGATGATGTTGGCCTCGGCCTGCTTTTCGGCCGACACCACCTGGTTGAGGATCTCGCGCATCTCGCCCGGCAGGATGACATCCTTGAGGGCGATATCGCTGACCTCCACTCCGATCTCGGCCATGTCGGCGCGGACCTTGGTTACCGCTTCCTCGTCGATCGTCACCTTCTTTTCGAGGATCTGATCGAGTGTCAGCGCGCCCAGCGTCTTGCGGAAGGCATACTGCAGGGCGCGGTAGAGGGCTTCGGAGAAGTCCTTCACCATGCTTACCGCCTTGACCGGATCGACCACCCGGTATTCGGCGGCGATGTTGACGCGGATCGTCACACGGTCCTTGGTCAGCACTTCCTGCCCGGCAACGTCGAGCGACTGGCGCTTGAGGTCGACGACCTTGATCTGCACCATGCGTCCGACGTTCCAGAAGCCATGCACGCCCGCCGTCAGCGTCCTGACCAGGACACCGTCGATGAACAGCAGTCCGGCCTGACCATCGACGACCGGATGGACGGACATCAATTCCGCCTTCCGGGCCTGGCCGAGCCGGCGCATGACCGCCGCATCGATGGCGAGATCGACTGATGTGTCGATCAGCGTCACCTTCCACGGACCGGCCTCCGTCCACAGCACCAGCTTGCGATCCGGCGCCAGCACGGCGTGCAGATTGCCGTCACGCTCGATGACGGCAACATCCGTGCGCCCGGTGCGAACGACGGTGAAATGACGCGCGGCCACATCCGGGAGCTTGTCGAACAACGCCTTCTCGTATGCCGAAACGAATTCCGGGTTCTTCAGATCGTGCCGGGACACTTCAAGGCTGCCGCGCCGGTTGGCGAGCCAATGTTCGCCCGGTAGCAGGACAGCCTTGATCTCCCCCTTGTGGAGGGTGAGGGCACGTTCGTTTTCCCTAACGAGGACGCGCTCGCGTCCAAGAACCTTGTCGAGAATTGTCATTGTCTTACTCCTGTCGGGCATGGCCCCATGCGAGGCGTCAAGTCATGCGTCGATCGTCCTTTTCGTTTCTCGTTTCACATCGTCGTCTTGCGTCACAGCCCGGGCACGAATGATCCGGGGACTGGTGGCATCGATCCGTGGCGGGCTTGCGGGAGCGGATCGCGGGACAGTGAAGCGGGCGCCGGAAGCCTTGGCCTCCCTTGCCGGCGACACTGCGCCTTGATCGTCACCGCGGGCCTGGCCGCGAGCCGGTGGCGAAAGACACTCAGGCTGGTCCGCGCCCGAGGGCTTGGGCCATCCGTTCGGTCTTTCGCATTCCAGTCCCCGGACCGCTTTTTCAGATAACACCGTGGCAGGGTGCTGGCTTATCAGGCCAATGGAGAAGGATTTGAACCTTCGACAGTCAGATTCTCGATCTGATGCTCTACCCAACTGAGCTATCCGTGGTGCAGATGAAGGGAATTGAACCCCCGACCTCCGGATCCAAATCCGGCGCTCTCCCACTGAGCTACATCCGCGATCCCAATCCCCAAAGCGGCGCCGCATACAGGGCGGCAATGCCGCCTGCACGGGCGGAGACGAAAGCTCCAACCGTTGTGCTCACTTCGGTTTTCGTGACCGGGAGCGCGCCTATAGACCCTGCGACGGGTTGTCGCAAGCGGCATTGTCATGGCGGATTTGCGGCTTCTTTCAATAGTGGCATTTCGGCAACACCGCTTCCGGCGTCAGCGACGCGTAGAGCGCTCAGAAGGTGACGCGGCCGAGCACGCGCAGGCCATCGCCCTGCGGCTCGACAACCACGGCCTCGCCTTCGCGCGGCGAGATGCCGGTCAGTGCCACGATGTCTTCCAGATGGGTGACCATGACCAGATTGTCGGAGCCGGAATAGGCGCGGATTTCCTTCATGATCGCGGCGATCTGCACGGCCTTCTGCGTCTCGTCGCCATTCAGGAGATCGAGGGGTGCAAAGAGCTCTGGCTCGGCCTCGAAGGCGATGCGCGCGGTGTCGAGGCAGCGGCAATAGCGGCTGGACAGCACGCGCTCGATCGGTGCCGCCCGAGCGGCAAACAGAGCGCCGATCTTGCTCGCCTGCTGCTTGCCGCGCGCCGACAGGTTGATCTGGGTGGCACAGCTGTCGATGTCGAAATTGGCCGGGTCGGTGGTGCCGGTGACCATGGCATGGCGCAGCAGCACGACATGCCCGCCATCGCGTAGCAGCGCCCAGCCTGCATCCGTGGCGTGCGCCGCGCCGGGAACAACAAGCAGGAACAACGCCAAGGCAAATCGAATCATCCGCTATCCTTCTCCGGTTCCCGGCAATGGGTTCCGGTGACGAGACATATAGGGACGGCAAAGCCGGCCGAAAGACAAGGTACGGTCGGCGGGAAGCGTAGACCTACTTCTTCGCTATCTGCTTCTTCACCAGATCGATCTTCTGGTCGGTGAGCGGGATGGGGATCGTGTAGCCGGCTTCGGTAAAGCCCTGCTTGGCGTTCTCGAAGAATTCGATCGCCTTTTGATATTCGGCCTTGCCGCCGCCATAGCTGCCGCGGTTCCAGTGGATGTCGCCTAGATTGTTCTGCGCGAAGGCCCATTGCATGGGCAGGCTTTCCCTGGTGAATACCTTCAGCGTCGCCGTGAAGGCGGCCTCGGCGTCACCGAGATATTTGTCGGTGCGTTCGAGATTGCCGAGGTTGAGCAGGCTCATGCCGATACCGTTCTGGGCGTTGGCCCAGTCGACCGGTGCCGCGTCGACGGTGAGCACCTCGAGGGCCGCCCGGCGGGCCGCGATGGACTCCAGCAAGGTCTTGGGGTCAGCATTGCTCATGCTCAGCCAGTGCAACGTCGAGCCGAGGCCGGCCTGGGCCAGCGCCCATTGGCGCGGGTTCGTCTCGCGTTTGTACTCGCGCAACGCATCGCGGTAGGCGGCAATGGCCTCACCGTAATGTTCCGGCTTATCGGTCACGCCGCCCAGAAGCTGCAGCGTGTTGCCGAGATTGTAGTGGCTCATTGCCCAGTCCTGCGGGAATTTCCGTCTGACATAGACCTGCCGGGCGGCCTGGAACGCCGCGGCCGATTGCTCCAGCTTGGCCGCGTCGCGGGTGCGCTGGCCAAGCGTCTGGTAGATCGAACCGAGATTGTTCTGCGCCGACGCCCAGTCCATCGGGAAACGCTGCCGGGTAAACACGGTCAGCGCATCGTCATAGGCCGTCGCGGCCTCTTCGAGCGCGCCGGTGCCCATATCGAAGCGGGCGACACCGCTCAGCGCGTTGCCGAGGTTGAGCCGGCTGGTTGCCCACGAGACCGGGAAGGTTTCACGGGTTCGCACCTCGAGCGCGGCACGGAACGCATCGGCCGCCTCGTTGATCTTCGCCTTGTCGTTGAGCTGAATGCCGAGCGACACCAGCGTGTTGCCGAGATTGTTCTCGACCATCGCCCATTCCACCGGCGCCTTTTCGCGCGTGTATTCCTCAAGTGCCAGACGGTAGGCCGCCTCGGCTTGCGTCAGATGTTCGCCGGCGGCTTCGCGCTCGGACAACGCATAGAGCGCCAGGCCGAGATTGTTCTGCGAAGCGGCCCAGTCGAGCGGCACTTTTTCACGCGGGCGCTTCTCCAACGTCGCGCGCATTGCCACCACCGCCTCGTTCAGGCGCTTCGGGTCGCTCTCGCGTTCGCCGATCTTCAACAGCACATTGGCCAGATTGTTCTGCGCGGCGGCCCAGTTGAGATCGTCTTTCTCGCGCTCGAACACGACAAGGGAGGCGCGAAAGATCTGTGCTGCCTCCTCAAGGCGTGCGGTCTCCGTCTCGCGCTCGCCGATGGTCTGCAGCACCACCGCCATGTTGTTGCGGGTGATCGCCCAGTCGCGATTCTGTTCGCCATTGGGGATGAAGTTCAGGATGGTGCGATAGGCATCGATGGAGCGCTGCAGCGCATCAAGGTCGCCGGTGGCGTAGCCGTAGGCGTTCAGCGCCTCGGCTTCCTGGTTCTTGTAGTTCCAGCGCAGCTTGTCGTCCCATTTTTCGGCCAGTGAAAACGCCTTGGCGTAGTCGCCGGCGGCGGATTTGTAGTCGAACACCAGCCCCGAGGCATCGGCGCGTCTGGCATAGATCGCGGCGTCGGCAAGACGCTTCTGCTTGACGAGATCCTCGGCCTTATCGACCGCGTCGTTGGTCTGCTCGACCCGGCCGACCGCGTCATCGAGGAACTTCCGCGCCGTCACGATGGCGCCCTGGCCGATCGCCTTGTCGGCGGAGGCGACCAGGCGTTTGATCTCCGGATCGTCGGTGCGCAGCGCGGCACGTTCGGACATCATTTTCTTCAGGCGCTCGGCCTGGGCGTCGAGCACCTTTTGCAGGTCGGACGGATCCTCCGGCATTTTTTCCGTGCCGAGCGCCTTCAGCACGCCATAGAGCGCAT
>NZ_RZQG01000455.1:0-4794 GCF_003998635.1 Mesorhizobium sp. M7D.F.Ca.US.004.03.1.1 | reverse complement strand
ACATAGGACGCCTGTTGCGAGCACAGGAAGAAGATGATGTCGGCGACTTCCGCCGTGGTGCCAAGCCTTCTCAACGGGATCGTCTCGACGATCTTGTCCGTGCCCGGCGACAGGATCGCGGTGTCGATCTCGCCGGGCGCGATGGCGTTGACGCGAATGCCATGCGGACCGAAATCATGCGCCATCTCGCGCGTCAGCGAGCCGAGTGCCGCCTTCGATGTCGCATAGGCGGTGCCGGCAAAGGGATGCACACGGGTGCCGGCGATCGAGGTGACGTTGACGATCGAGCCCTTGGCCGCCGCCAGTTCCTTGAACAGCCCGCGCGCCAGCATGATCGGCGCGAAGAAATTGACCTGGAACACGTCGCGCCAGACATGCATCGGCGTGTCGATCGAGTCCATGCGGCTGTTGCCGTCCTTCAGCTTCGGCGAGATGCCGGCATTGTTGACCAGCGCATGCAGCTGGCCGCCATGCGCTTCCAGCCGGCGGCGGATTTCCGACACCGCGATGCCGACATCCTCCTGATCGGCGAGATCGACCTTGATGTGGTCCTCAGGACCTGCCGGCCAGGGACAGTCCTCGGCAAAGGCCTGGCGCGAGCAGGTGATGACGCGCCAGCCCTCGCGCGAAAAACGCTTGACCGTGGCGTGGCCGATGCCGCGGCTGGCGCCGGTCAGCACGATGGTCTTTCTGGTGTCGAGTTCAGCCATTTCAGGGTCTCCGGCCGGCAGATGTAGCCGAACGCCGCCGAGGTGGCGAGAGGCGAGTCGCCGCTAATGCATGTCGCTCAAAAGTGGCCTCGGTTTTGAGGCAACGACATGCATATAAACAAAGAGCTAAAGCGCGCGACGCGCTTTAGCCGCCAAGGAGATCGAGGATCGAAGTCTGACGCTTCTTGCGCGGACCGCCGACGTCGCCTGGCGGCACCGGGTGCTTGATCGACGCGGTGGCCCCGTCGTCCTCGGGCATGGAAAGGCCATCGGCATCGACCGTCTGGGCGGGACGGGCCGCGCGGACCGGTGCTGGCGCCTGGGCGACCGGCGCGGCCGGCCGCGCCGCCGGCGTCTGCTGGCCGACGGACGCGGATGGAACCGGCGCCGGCGGCGTGTTGTTTGCCGAGGGTATCTCGTCGGGCACGATGGTGTCGGCCGGCGTCGATTTCCAGGTGCCGGGCAGCGGCCGCACCGGCACGCCCTCGTGGGCTGCGACCATGAATTCGTGCCAGGCCTGGGCCGGCAGTGCGCCGCCGGTGACCTTCTTCATCGGGCTGCCATCATCATTGCCGAACCACACACCGGTGGTGAGGTTGGCGGTGTAGCCGACGAACCAGGCATCGCGCGAATTCTGGCTGGTGCCGGTCTTGCCGGCGGACGGCCAGGCGAAAGCCGCTTTCCGGGCGGTGCCGATCTCGACCGTACCCGTCATCATCGAGTTCATCATGCCGACGATCTCGGGCTTGACGACACGCGGCGCGCTGCCGCCACCGCTGTCGTAGAGCACCTTGCCTTCCGTGGTCGTCACGCGGCGGATGAAATGGATATCCGGCTTGTAGCCGCCATTGGCGAAGGGGACATAGGCCGATGTCAGTTCCAGCGGCGTCACTTCCGAGGTGCCGAGCGCGATCGACGTGTTGGACTGCAGGTCGGACTGGATGCCCATGCGGTGCGCCGCCTCGACAACCGCGTTCGGCCCTACCTCCATGGTCAGCTGGGCCGCGACCGAATTCAGCGATTTGGCCAATGCGGTGGCCAGCGTCACCTTGCCGAAATACTTGCCGCCATAATTGTCGGGCGTCCAGTTGCCGATCTTGATCGGCGCGTCGTTGCGCACGCTGTCGGGTGTGCGGCCGGCCTCAAGCGCGGCCATATAGACGAACGGCTTGAACGCCGAGCCCGGCTGGCGGCGTGCTTCCGAGGCGCGGTCGAACTGGCTGGTCGAATAGTCGTAGCCGCCGACCATGGCGCGCACTGCGCCGGAATCGTCGATCGACACCAGGGCGCCCTGGGTGACGTTGAGCTTCTTGCCGCTGTCGTCGATCAGCCTGCGGATCGATTGTTCGGCGAGCTTCTGCAGATTCAGGTCGACGGTGCTGTCGATGACGATATCGCCGCGCACGTCGCCGATCAGGTCGGGCAGTTCCTCCATGATGGTGTCGGCAACGTAGTTTTCCGAGCCGGTCCAGTAGGACGGCGCACGCGTTGCCGGCGCGCTCATCGCCGAGGTCAGTTCCTTGGCGCTGATCTTGCCCTCGTCGCGCATGGCGGCAAGCACCAACTGCGAGCGTTCCTCGGCAGCCTTCGGATCGCGTGCCGGCGACAGCCGCGACGGCGCCTTCAACAGGCCGGCAAGCAATGCGGCTTCCGACAAGGTGACGTCGCGCGCGCTCTTGCCGAAATAACGCCGCGAGGCCGCTTCGACGCCATAGGCACCGGAACCGAAATAGACCCGGTTCAGATACATTTCGAGGATCTGGTCCTTGGTGTGCTTGTGCTCCAGCCAAAGTGCCAGCAGCACTTCCTGCACCTTGCGCTCCAGTGTGCGGTCGGGCGTCAGGAACAGGTTCTTGGCCAATTGCTGGGTCAGCGTCGAGCCGCCCTGCGAGAAATGTCCGCCAAGCACATTGGTTACCATGGCGCGCGACAGGCCGATCGGGTCGATGCCGAAATGCGAATAGAAGCGGCGGTCCTCGATGGCGATGACGGCCTCTGGGATATAGGGCGACATTTCATGCAGCCCGACCGCCTCGCCTCCGCTCATGCCGCGATTGGCGAGCAATTGGCCATCGGCCGAGACGATCTTGATGTTGGGCGCGCGGTCGGGGATCGACCAGGTCGTCGCCGCTGGCATCTTGGCGCCGTAGTAGACGACGATGCCGGCCACCGCGATGCCGCCCCAGATGGCGAGCACGAAGCACCAGTAGAACAGCCGGCCGAGGACCCCGAACAGGCCGCGCCGGCTCCTGTCGCGCTTGACCCGCGACGATTTCCCTTTGGCCGGCTTGCGTTTGGCGGAGGCTTTGCGATTGCTCGGCACGACGCGATCCTCCTCGTTCGCCGAAAGCCCCGCTGAGGATCGCGCCTGCGGCGGTCCCTCGAAACTGGGTTCGATGCGACTGTCTCTGCGGTTCGCCATGCGCTGTGCTTGATATCCCCGATGCCTATGGCGTTCGGGTTGAAGAGTAGATGCGGCGATTTAAGGGCGGGTTAAGTCTCGCCGAGTTCGATCTTCGAGGGGCCAACCAGCGACGCCAGCGCGAAAAAGGCCATCGGCTGCTCTTCGCAAGTCACCGCGAGGACGCTGTTGGACCGGTCGATATCGAGGCCTTTCGGCCCGCCCTCGTCAAAACTGGCCCTGCCCCGCAGGAAGGTTTCTTCATCGAGCACGGCAATAGAGCGCTCGGGCGTGCGACGGCCGTCCCAACCAGTGCCGCGATCATAGACATGCAGCATCGGGCTGCCGGCGTCGGCAACCACGATGTGCCGATCATCGCCCGTAAAGCGCACACCGTGCGGATAGCCGGCATTCTGCAGGATACCGGCCGGTTCACTGTCCGGTCCAAGCGACGCCCACATGCTGTAGATCTTCACATCCTTTGTGCCGTGGCTGCTGACAGCGATCCACTTTCCATCATGGCTGAGCGCAATGCCGTCAGGGATATCGAGACCACGCTTTAGAAGCAGCTGATTGCTTGTAGCGCGATAGCCAAGCCACCGGTTGACCACATGCCGGGTGACCAGATGCGCGTAATTGTTGCAGACCAGCAGACTGACGCGGCCGTGCAACTCCTGCCTGACGGCGACGGAGCCCGGCGAATTCAGTTTGTAGGGCCGCCTGCCTCGGATCTGGCGAATGGCCGCGATCTCACGACACTGGCCAGCCGGTTCTTCACGCGGCAGAGCAAATAGCGCAACCAGCCCATCGCGATTGGCGACTGCCAAGGTTCGGTCATCGATGAAATCGAGGCCATGGACTTCACCCATGTCGTCCGACGTCAACTCCATGAAATTGTGAAGTGTGACGCCTGGCCCATCAGGTCCCGTCTCGACGTCGATGCGCAGGATCAGGCAGCGCTTGCGCGCATATCCGGCAATTGCCAGCAGCCGGTTATCAGGCGAAAAACGCAGGTCCTCGGTGCGCCCGATTTCCGCAAGCGCGGCCCGCACGGCATCGCCTGCCTTGAAATCGATCTGGTGTATCGTCATGCGCCTCTCGTTGGCATTGAAGGCCGAAAATCTGTCTCATCGGCCTGGCCCTTGCCAAACCCCTGCCCGGCTTTGATGTCTCGTTCAGATAGGCTCGAACTTCACATCCGGCTGGTCGGGACCGCCGGCTTGCCGCAACAGCGCGAGAATGTGTTCGCCCCTGTCAACCTGCTGTCGTCTCCAGTTCGAGGCGTTCGTCACATGCAGCCAGCCATCGACCACCATGAAAAAATCCTCGGATTGATCATGGCCCGCGCCGAAGCGAAGCGATTTGTTTTCGGCGAACCGAACCAGCGCCGGATCGATTGACCTGTAGAGCACCGGCCAGTTGCCGCCACCGGAATCCATATGAAACTTGTAGCTCGGGGCGAAATCCAGCCGCCGCCGCAACAGGCTTCCATCGAAAAAACAGAACCCGGGCCACAGGAACCAGCCGCCCGGCGTTGGCGTATCGCGCCGCGCGCTGCCGTAGAGGCTTTTGCCCTCCATCCGGGCGCGGATCGAAAATGGTTCAGTCGGAAAGATGTCATGATCGATGAAGCCGAAAAGCCTCGGCCCGAACCTGGGCAAGAAATTCCGCACGATCCAGTTG
>NZ_RZQG01000454.1:0-4805 GCF_003998635.1 Mesorhizobium sp. M7D.F.Ca.US.004.03.1.1 | reverse complement strand
CGGCCAGTGCGACCCTGCCAATATCGCGATGGCGCTGGCCAAGGGCGCGCGCCAGCGCGGCGCCACCATCGTCGAGAATGTGAAGGTCACCAAGGTCCACACCAGGGCTGGCCGCGTCACCGGGGTGTCCTGGGCACAGGGTGAAGACCAAGGCACCATCGAAGCCGACATCGTCGTCAACTGCGCCGGCATGTGGGCGCGCGAACTGGGAGCACAGAACGGCGTCACCATCCCGCTGCACGCCTGCGAGCATTTTTATCTCGTCACCGAGCCGATCCCCGGTCTCACCCGTCTGCCCGTGCTGCGCGTGCCTGACGAGTGCGCCTACTACAAGGAGGACGCCGGCAAGATGATGCTGGGCGCCTTCGAACCGGTGGCAAAGCCCTGGGGCATGGACGGCATCCGCGAGGATTTCTGCTTCGACCAACTGCCGGAGGATATGGACCATTTCGAGCCGATCCTCGAAATGGGCGTCAACCGCATGCCGATGCTGGCGACCGCCGGCATCCACACCTTCTTCAACGGTCCCGAGAGTTTTACCCCCGACGACCGCTACTATCTCGGCGAGGCGCCGGAGCTGTCCGGCTACTGGATGGCGACCGGCTACAATTCGATCGGCATCGTCTCCTCCGGCGGCGCCGGCATGGCGCTGGCGCAGTGGATCAATGACGGCGAAGCCCCCTTCGATCTGTGGGAAGTCGACATTCGCCGCGCCCAGCCGTTCCAGAAGAACCGCCGCTATCTCAAGGAGCGCGTCTCCGAAACGCTCGGCCTGCTCTATGCCGACCATTTCCCCTATCGTCAGATGGCGACCTCGAGGAATGTCAGGCGTTCGCCGCTGCACGAGCATCTGAAGGCGCGCGGCGCCGTCTTCGGCGAAGTCGCCGGCTGGGAGCGCGCCAACTGGTTTGCCCGTGAAGGCCAGGAGCGCGAATACCGCTATTCCTGGAAGCGCCAGAACTGGTTCGACAACCAGCGCGAAGAACACCTCGCGGTCAGGAAAAGCGTCGGCCTGTTCGACATGACTTCGTTCGGCAAGATCCGGGTTGAGGGCCGCGACGCCTGCGCCTTCCTGCAAAGACTGTGCGCCAACGACATGGACGTGGCCCCGGGCAAGATCGTCTACACCCAGATGCTCAACCAGCGCGGCGGCATCGAGAGCGACCTGACGGTGTCGCGGCTGTCGGAGACGGCGTTCTTTCTCGTCGTTCCAGGCGCCACGCTGCAGCGCGATCTCGCCTGGCTGCGCAAACATCTGACCGACGAATTCGTCGTCGTCACCGACGTGACGGCGGCCGAAAGCGTGCTCTGCCTGATGGGGCCGGATGCGCGCAAACTGATCCAGAAGGTCAGCCCCAACGATTTCTCCAACGAAACCAACCCGTTCGGCACGTTCCAGGAGGTCGAGATCGGCATGGGCCTGGCCCGCGCCCACCGCGTCACCTATGTCGGCGAACTCGGCTGGGAGCTCTATGTCTCGACCGACCAGGCGGCCCATGTCTTCGAAGCGATCGAAGAGGCAGGCGCCGATGTCGGCCTGAAACTCTGCGGCCTGCACACGCTGGATTCCTGCCGCATCGAAAAGGCGTTTCGGCATTTCGGCCACGACATCACCGACGAGGACAATGTGCTGGAAGCAGGCCTTGGCTTCGCTGTGAAGACGGCCAAGGGCGACTTCATCGGCCGCGATGCCGTGCTGCGCAAGAAGGAAGCCGGGCTGAACCGCAGGCTGGTCCAGTTCCGGCTGAAAGACCCGCAACCCCTGCTCTTCCACAACGAGGCGATCCTGCGCGACGGCAAGATCGTCGGTCCGATCACGTCTGGCAATTACGGCCATCACCTCGGCGGCGCCGTCGGGCTGGGATACGTGCCGTGCCAGGGCGAGAGCGAGGCGGATGTGCTGGGCTCATCCTACGAGATCGAGATCGCCGGCGAGCGCTTTGCGGCGGAAGCGTCGCTGAAGCCGATGTATGATCCGAAGGCCGAGCGGGTGAAGATGTAGCGCAGTCTTTCTGCAAGTGAGGCGCCGCCCCTCATCTGCCTGCCGGCATCTTCTCCCCGTAAACGGGGCGAAGAAAGCTCTCCTAAAACCGCTCGAGCTTCCCTCGCACCTTCGCCAGAAATGCAGCCCGCGTCGCCGGCGTCGAGGAATCCATCAGATAGTGCGCCAGGAAAAAAGTCCGGCAACGTGTCGCGCACAGCGCCCGCATGCCGCGCAGCAGGGTCTTGCGTCCCGGCTGGCCGACGACCACGCTCCACCAGGTCGGCGCGCCGCAGGTGGTGATGACGCCGACCCTGGTCACATGCGTCATCAGCGACTTGATCCGCCCCTTGCCCGCCGGCAGCTTGAAGGCGACGTCCGTCGCCCACACCCGGTCGAGCCAGCCCTTCAGCATCGCCGGCAGCCCGTACCACCAGGTCGGATAGACGAACAGAATCGCTTCGGCCCAGTTGAGCAGCTCGAAATGCGGCTTCAGCGCCGGGTCCTGCGGCGCCTGGTCGTTGTAGGAGCGCCGCTCGTCGCAGCTCATCACCGGGTCGAATTTCTCGGCATAGAGGTCGAGCAGCCGCACCTCCCAGCCTCTTCGTGTCAGCACGTCGACGGCAGCGTCGCGAATTGCCGCACAGAAGCTTTCCGGCACCGGATGGCAGTAGACCACCAGCGCGCGCATCAGAACGCCTCTATGCGTGCCGCGACCTTGGCCATGAAAGCCTTGCGCGTGCGGTCGGTAGACAGGATCATCGCGTAATGCGCGAGATAGCTCACCGGCGCGCCGGGTTTTACGGTGGCGCGCAGCATCCGCTTGATCAGCCTGCGCGGCGGATCGCCCATCAGCATGGCGCGGAACCGGCTGCCGCCATAAGTGGTCACCGCTGCAACCTTGCTTATGTTGTGCAGCGACGGCTGCACCTTGCCGTCGACCAGCTTGAACGACACGCCGGGCAGGAAGACGCGATCGAAAAAGCCTTTCAGGATGGCTGGAAAACCATAATTCCAGACCGGATAGGACAGCACCAGCGCATCCGCCCGCAGCAGGCGTTCGACATAGGGCGCCACAGCGTCGGCGGGGCCACGCTGGTTGTGATAGTCCAGCCGCTCCTGGCGTGTCAGCCGCGGATCGAAATCCTCGGCATAGAGATCGCAGTCGTCGACCGTATGGCCCACCGCCACCAGCCGCTCGACGATCATCCGGTGCAGGCCGGCGTTGAAGCTGGTCTCGACCGGATGGGCGTAGAGCACGAGGATGTTCATCAGCCTGCCTTCTGCAGCCCCTTGAACAGGAATGTCCGGCCGGAACGATAGTCGTAGTCCGGGTTTTCCCAGGCGATCATCTTGCCGGGGTTAAGCAGGCCCTGCGGGTCAGTCTCGTGCTTGAATGCGAGCTGCACGGCATCCGTCTGCTTCATGCCGCCCTCTTCCAGCGTGTAGCGGTGTGGGTTGAAGATCGGGCAGCCATTCTCCTCATGCAGCCGCACGATCTCGTCGAGCCGCGTCTCGCTGGTGAACTTGACCAGCGGCAGGCCAAAGCAGGTGATGTTGCCGTCCAGCCGCACGAATTCCAGATGCGAGAAAACCTCGCCCGGAAACATCGCATCCATCTTTTCGACCAGCGCCAGCTGGTTGGGAAAGGGATAGAGCGATTGCAGATAGGTAATCGAAGGGTCGACGCGCAGCGCCCTCAGCGTCGTGTGGTTCCAGGCCAGCTCATAGGCCGGCGGCAGGCCCTTTTTCTCATCCGGCGTCGCCGTGGCCGCATTGTAGATCACCTCGCCGCCGACGCGGCGGGTGAAGGCCAGGAAGGCATCGAGCCCATGCTGCGCCACCATGACGACGCAGATGCTTTGCCCTTCCCGGAGGAATTTCTGGTGCCGCTTGAAATAGAGCTGCGGCACGGGTGCCGCTATCGGCGTGATCAGCTTGGTGAGGATGCCGTCCTGGCAGGCCAGCGCATTGCCATAGCGGGCGGCATCCATGAAGCCGTCGAAACCGACAATGACGTCGACCCAGTCATAGGCTGCAGTCAGCGGCATCTCGACTTCCGATATGACGCCGTTGGTGCCGTAGGCGTGGGTGACCTTGTGCAGATCCTCGCCGGTGAGCTCGAGCGCTTTCGGCTCGGCTTCCATGGTCACCACGCGCAGGCGAAGCACATTGCCGAAATCGCGCAGGCCGCCGAAATTGATCGAGCCGACGCCGCCCGAACCGCCGGCGATGAAGCCGCCGATCGAGGCCGTGTTGTAGGTGGACGGCGACAGCCGCAGCTCCTGCCCGGAATGCGCCCGCGTCGCCTTGTCGATGTCGGCCAGGATCGCGCCTGGTCCCGTCACCACGCGACCTAGCGCAATCGACTTGATCTCGTTCATCTCGGCAAGGTTGAGCACGACGCCGCCCGAAAGCGGCATTGCCTGGCCGTAATTGCCGGTGCCGCTGCCGCGCGGTGTCACCGGCACGCCGTGGCGGTGACAGGCGGCAAGCACACGGATCAGTTCGGCCTCGTTCTTCGGCGTCACGATCAGATCGCCTGTGACATGGTCGAGCTGCTCCCGCAGCACCGGGCTGTACCAGTAGAAGTCGCGGCTCTTCTGCTGGACGATGGCCGGATTGTCGTCGACCTTAAGGCCTTCGAGGTCGCGTTTGAGCGCCGAAACGTCCATCATTCCACCATCAGCTCGTCGAGTTCGGCATAATCGGGCAATTGCCGGTCGATTGCGCATCCGCTGCGCACGACGATGCGATCCGATTCGGGCCGCGACAGCAATTCCGTCCAGCTTCGACCTTTGAACACGATGAAATCGGCATCCCC
>NZ_RZQG01000453.1:0-4805 GCF_003998635.1 Mesorhizobium sp. M7D.F.Ca.US.004.03.1.1 | reverse complement strand
GCATGAGAGAAGTTGCGTTGAAGCGCCAGATGATCCGGGCGCAAGACGCCAAGAAGAAGACCGGCACTTTTCTCGGCAAACACATGGTGCCGGTCGTATTGGGTCCCAAAAATCGCAACTACGTCACCGATCACCATCACCTCGCTCGCGCCCTGCTCGAGGAAGGCGTCAAGGACGTGCTTGTAACCGTGATCAGCGACCTGTCCGCGCTCGACAAGGACGCGTTTCTTTTCGTGCTCGATAACAGGGGCTGGATGCACCCGTTCGATGAGAACGGCCGGCGCCGCGATTACGCGGCAATTCCGAAGACAATCGGCGAGCTGATCGATGATCCCTACCGGAGCATGGCGGGCGAACTGCGTCGGATGGGCGGCTTTGCCAAGGACACGACGCCGTTCAGCGAATTCATCTGGGCAGATTTCCTTCGCCGGCGCATCGACAGGAATGCGGTGGCGAAGAATTTCGACAAGGCGATGAAGGAGGCAATGAGCCTGTCGAAGGGCAAGGACGCGGACTATCTTCCCGGCTGGTGTGGGCCGACATCGGATTGAGCTGCAAGCTTTAGCAGGCCGCCGCGCGGCGGGTGCGATACTGGCCCGGCGTCTCCCCCATGATTCGTCGAAAACGACGATTGAAGGTCGACAAATCGTTGAAGCCGGCCTCGAAGGCGATCGCCGAGATCGCATCGTCAGACATGCGCAGCCGCACCGCGGCCCTGTGCAGCCGGGTCTTGAGCAGGAACTGATAGGGCGTCATGCCCGCGACCTGCCGGAAGATGCGCAGGAAATGGTAGGGGCTGGTCGCCGTTTCATCGGCAAGCGCCGAAAGCGAGACCGATCCGTCGGCGTCCAGTTCGATCCGCCGCACTGCCTCGGCAACCCGTTTCTGATCGCGGCGGCTTGGTGCGCGCCCGACATGCGTAGCGCCAGAGGCTGTAGCCACGGCAGCACCGGCTATGCGCAGGGAAAGTTCCTCGAAGGCGCCGTTGTCGGCCATCTCGCGCGCGGTTTCAGCCTCGGCCAGCAGTGGCGCCAGGACCGGCAAAGGCGGCAGGCGTGGCGCCTCGAAGGCCAGCTTCCTGGCGCCCGGCACGCCAGCCGCGATCCGTTCCATGTAGGCCGGCCCGAAATGGAACGAGAGGCAACGGTCTCCGCTGCCGTGCTCGTGCCCGCATTCATAGCATGTGCCGGGATTGCCGAGCAGAAGCGCGCCGGGCGCCAGCATCGCCGTACCTTGTTGCGCACGGTAGCGGAACGTCCCGCTGGTGACCGCGGCGACACAGAAATCCTGATGTGCTTCCTCAAACGACCGGTCGCCGGCGCTAGCCGTGCAGATCACATCCGTCACGTGCCAGCCGGGTCCGGATGCGAGCGTATGCGTGGTCGCTGTCATGACCGGAATATAGCAATTTTTCCCAAGCCCAGAACCCCATCACCGCCTACTCCTCTCTGTCTCCTGACAAAAAGAGACCGGAACCATGTTCGATCAATCCTCCTTTGCCGAAGCCCTGCACAGCCCCGGACCAGTGGAAGGGCTCGCCGAAAAGCTGAGCCTTTACGGCCGCTTCGTCGGCGCCTGGACATTCGACGCCTCGCGCCATCTCGAGGACGGCACGGTGCTGACCGGGCGTGGCGAGGTGCATTTCGGCTGGGTGCTCGAAGGCCGGGCGATCCAGGATGTCTGGATCCTGCCCGCGCGGGGCACTGGCTCCCAGCCTTCGCTCGGCAAATGGACTTTCTACGGCACGACGCTGCGCGTCTATGATCCCAGCGCGGATGCCTGGCACATCTTCTGGAGCGATCCGCGCAACCAGTATTTTAGCCGCCAGCTCGGCCGCGCCGAGGGCGACACGATCGTGCAAGTGGGCGCCGACGGCACCGGTTCATCGGTGCGCTGGAGTTTTTCCCGTATCACCGAAGGCAGCTTCCGCTGGCTTGGCGAGCGCTCGCACGACGACGGCGCGACATGGCGGCTGGAGGTCGAGTTCCTGGCGCGCCGAGCGACAACAAGCTGGCACCGCAAGATATTGTAACAATGGAGAAAATCATGTTCGATCATATCTCGATCGGCGTCCGCGACGCCGCCGCCTCCAAGCGCTTCTATGATGCCGCACTGAAGCCGCTCGGCTACAGCTGTCTGAGCCAGTCACCGGGCTCGCTTGGTTATGGCGCTCAAAACGTCGTGTTATGGGTGAACGAGGCGGCTCGGCCTGTGCCGCCAGACGACAAATCCGGTCTGCATTTCTGCTTCGCCGCACCAACGCGGGCCAGCGTCGACACTTTCCATGCCGGCGCTCTGCGCGAAAGCGGCAGTGACAATGGTGCGCCGGGCCTGCGCGCCGACTATGGCGACAACTACTATGCCGCCTTTGTCGTCGACCCAGACGGCTATCGCATCGAGGCCTATTGCGGCGCTGCCGGCTAAACCCAGTTTCGCTGTCCTGACAGTTCCCACCGAACGGGCTTTGCTCTACCAATATGCTGGTGCGGGCACGGCCCGGCGGGAGGGGTCAGAGATGCCGAGCTTCGACAGCTTGTTCAACGCCTTCGTCACCATTCTCGTGACCATCGATCCGCCTGGCCTGGCGCCGCTGTTCCTCGCAGTGACACGCGGCATGAACCGCGAGGAGCGCCAGCAGGTTTCCGTCCGCGCCTCGATCATCGGTTTCCTGGTGATGGCGCTGTTTGCGGTTGCCGGCGCCTCGATCCTGTCGGTGTTCGGCATCACGCTGCCGGCCTTCCGCGTCGCCGGCGGTTTCCTCTTGTTCTTCATCGCCTTCGAAATGGTGTTCGAGCGCCGGCAGGACCGCAAGGAAAAGATTGGCGACGTCGCCATCACCAAGGACATGATCCACAACATCGCCGCCTTCCCGCTGGCGATCCCGCTGATTGCCGGACCCGGCGCCATTTCGG
Organism: Mesorhizobium sp. M7D.F.Ca.US.004.03.1.1; assembly: GCF_003998635.1. Taxonomy (NCBI): domain Bacteria; kingdom Pseudomonadati; phylum Pseudomonadota; class Alphaproteobacteria; order Hyphomicrobiales; family Phyllobacteriaceae; genus Mesorhizobium; species Mesorhizobium sp. M7D.F.Ca.US.004.03.1.1. The sequence goes on along the minus strand of NZ_RZQG01000453.1, from coordinate 1,893 downwards.
CGACTGTGCTGCTCTCCGGTTCGTTCCAGGGCTTTGCCGCGCAGGCGGCGCTGGTCGGCATTATCTTCGTCTGCCTCGCCATCACCTATCTGGTGTTCGTGCTGTCGGAACGCATCGACCGCATTCTCGGCCAGACCGGACGCTCGATCCTGACCCGGCTGCTCGGCGTCATCCTGGCGGCGCTGGCCGTGCAGTTCGTGGCGGATGGCATCAAGGCGCTGATGGCGGGCTGAACGGCGGTCCCTACTGCCTACTGCCTACTGCCTACTTCGCCGTCGTGTCGATCACTTCGAAATCGTGGGTAATCGTGGCGGTCTTGGCCAACATTGCGGAGGCCGAGCAATATTTTTCGATCGAGAGGTCAATTGCCCGTTTGACCTTGTCGGGCGAGAGCGCCCTGCCCTTGACGACGAAATGCATATGGATGCGGGTGAACACCCTGGGCTCGGTTTCGGCCCGGTCGGCGTCGAGTTCGACCACGCAGTCCTCGACCGCCTCGCGGCCCTTTTCGAGGATATGCACGACATCATAGGCCGAACAGCCGCCGGTGCCGATCAGCACCAGCTCCATCGGGCTCGGTCCCGGTGTCCTGCCTTCCGGTCCGGGGGCGGTTCCCAGCACGACCTTGTGGCCGCTGCCGGATTCGCCGACGAAGGTGCGCTCCTCAACCCATTTTACGCGTGCTTTCATCGAACTCGTCCTTCGCCATATTTCGTTGATCGCCAAATCAGCGTTCAATTCGACAATGCAAAACCCCGAAAGTCCATGAGGGACTCTCGGGGCGCAATGTTTGACTTAAGCCAAAAATAACATCTGCTGTTGCGATCAGAACGGAATCTCGTCGTCCAGTTCGCGCGACGAACCGCCACCGCCGCCGCTCTTGGCACCGCCACCACCGCGATTGAAGCCTTCGCTCGGGCTGGACTGGCCGAAATCGGAACCACGGGTGCTGCCGCCACCGGCATAGCCGCCGACCTGGCCGCCTTCGCCCTGTCCGCGTGCGTCGAGCATCTGCAGCTCGCCGCGGAATTTCTGCAGCACGACTTCGGTCGTGTACTTGTCGGCGCCGGTCTGGTCCTGCCATTTGCGCGTCTGCAGCTGGCCCTCGACATAGACCTTCATGCCCTTCTTCAGATACTGCTCGGCCACCTTGGCGATGCCCTCATTGAAGATGACGACGTTGTGCCACTCGGTCTTTTCCTTGCGCTCACCGGAATTCTTGTCGCGCCAGCTTTCCGAGGTGGCAATGCGAATGTTGACGACCGGCTCGCCCGAGTTCAGCCGGCGGATTTCAGGGTCCGCACCGAGGTTACCGACCAGAATGACCTTGTTGACGCTACCCGCCATGATATTTCTCCGCGCTCATCTGAAACAAATTTTTGTCGCAGCACCTTACAGGCTGCCGACGTCAGCCGCCTGCCATGGCTGCCTTTACCCACAAGGTTTTTGTTCCCTTTTCGTTCTTATCTGCATCCCTGCCGATTGTCAAGGAATGGCAGCAATGTCCGAAGGCCTCATATGGGTTTGAAAAGAGCGCTTGCCAAATCAATAAGTGAATGCTTATGCTTTGGCCATGATCGAAGCAGAGATTTTCCGGGCCCTGGCCGACCCCACGCGCCGCGCCGTTTTTGAGCGGCTCGCCGCCGGCGAGATGAGCGTATCGGAATTGCGCACCGGCATGACGGTGTCACAGCCCGCGGTGTCGCAGCATCTGGCGGTGCTGCGTGGCGCCGGCCTGGTGGTCGAGCGGCGTGTGGGCCGCAACGCATTTTACCGCGCCGACCCGCAGGGGCTCGCCCCCTTGCTCTCCTGGATCGAACGCTACCGGACCTTCTGGCCGGAGCGCATCGAAAGGCTGAAGGCCGTTTTGAAGGACATGGATCAATGAAGAAG
>NZ_RZQG01000452.1:0-4815 GCF_003998635.1 Mesorhizobium sp. M7D.F.Ca.US.004.03.1.1 | reverse complement strand
ATCAAGGCCGGCAAGATCACCGTCGTGCCGGCCATACGGGAATTCACCCGCGACGGCGTGATCCTGGCCAATGGCAGCCTGATCGATCCCGATATCGTCATTGCCGCGACAGGCTACCGCACCGGGCTGGAGCCCATGGTCGGCAAGCTCGGCGTGCTCGACAGCAAGGGCGTTCCGCTCTTCAACGGCGGGCAAGCCGATCCGAAATTGCCCGGCCTGTGGTTCACCGGCATGCGGCCAAGCATTCGCGGCTGCTTCGCCAATGCCGGCATCCTGGCCAAGGCGATCGCCAAACGGATTGCAGCTTCCGCTGGCGCCTCCCACCAATCCGGTGCTTCACGCTGACTTAATCGGAGACGCCGGTACGTCGGCTTGATCAACTGCTTGCTATGTTATATAACATGTTATCATTTATGGCACAGGTCGACTATGGAAGACGTCATACGATCTCTTGGCTACCTCTGCCTGGGCAGCAGGTTGAAGCGCATTGGCGAGCAGTTGCAGGCCGACGCGCAGCGTCTGCTCGACGGCTTGGAGGTTCCACTTCAATCGAGCCAGTACCCGTTGCTTGCCGCACTCGACAAACTGGGACCGTTGGCTGTCGGCGAACTGGCGCAATCGCTGGGGCTGACACAGCCGGGTGTGACAAGAAGCGTGTCGCTTCTGGCCGAGCTGGGGCTGGTCGAAGCCATCCAGTCGGATGGTGACCAGCGGCGGCGGGTGGTCTCGCTGACTAAGAAGGGTCAACGCCTGGTCGATGTCGCGAAGCGGGACGTGTGGCCGCGCATAGAGAGCGCCGTCGCGGATTTGTGCCGAGATCTTTCGGGGCCACTTCTCGATCAACTCGCGGCCATTGAGGACGGTCTGGCTACGGCCCCGCTCGATCGTCGCGTCAAACAAGGCGCCAGGCAATGAAACATATTCTTGACCGTCCTGTCTGGAGCGCGCTGGAGACGAGGCATCAGGCCTTCGCGCAAGGTGGCAAGCTTGCCAGGCGCTATTCACCGTCAATCGCCCTCTTTGCCGCTACCGCTACCGACGATGCCGAAAGCCTGCGGGCGTTCGGCAAGCTTGTGTCCTCGGGCGAGAGCGTGATCATGGCTCAGGCCGATGCCATTGCGCTGCCGGTCGGCTTGTCGGCGATCTCGACGGCCGCTGCCGTCCAGATGGTTGCCGAGGTGCCGTTGCAGACCGTGTCGGACGAGCGCGTGCAACGTCTGACGCAAGAGGATGCGGCCGAGATGCTGGCCTTGGCGTCACTCACCAAACCCGGCCCGTTCACATCCGGGGCGTTGAGCCTCGGCGACTTCTGGGGTGTGAAAATCAACGGCAGGCTGGTGGCGATGGCCGGCGAGCGCATGAAGCAACCCGGCTATAGCGAACTCAGCGGCGTCTGTTCGCACCCGGAATTCCGTGGCGGCGGCCTCGGCCGGCTGCTATCGCTGTTCGTGGCAGACCAGATTTTTGCACGCGGCGAGATACCGTACCTCCACGCCTATGCCGCAAACACTGGTGCCATAAGATTGTACGAATCCATCGGCTTCCGATTGAGAAGCATGATCAATGTGGCCGTGGTTCAGCGGGCCGAATAGGATAAGGCGCCGCCGGGCATCACGCCGACTTCGGCTCGAGCCGACGGAAACCGACGGCCTCCATCAGCATATCCTCTTCGACCATGCCGGCATTGTGCAGGGCGAGCAGGTTAAGCGCGATTTCGCGCGCATCGGCGGAATCGGGATGCGCTTCACGCCGCCGGCAGGCCTCATCGAACACGCGCTGCAGCTTGGCTATATCGGCTGGCTTGAGCAAGCCACGGTCATAGACGGACTTCGACATGGCGATCTCCTGATAAAGACCTAGGGCGCCACGTTTAAATTGCCAATCTTTCCCGAGGCTTGAATGATTTCACGTAAAAAGGGAGGGGCTTCGGGGTCACCGAAATCCCTCCCTTGAGATTGCAAACCAGTGCCGGATATCAGACCGCGATCTTGCCGCCACCCTGTTTGGTGATAGCGACCACCGACGGCCGCACCGGCATGTCGGGCTTGAAGTCGGGCCAGCGTGTCGACAGGTCTTCATAGTAGGACGGGCGGCCGAACGCCTCCCAGTCCTCGCCGCCGTCGCCCGGATGCTGGACGGCGACGAAGGCGGTCTGGTCGTCGGGCGCAAACAGCGGACCGCACATTTCGGCGCCGATCGGCACGCGGAAGAACAGTTTTGAGGTCGCCCGCGCCGACCCTTCGGTGTCCACTGCCCACAGGCCGTCGGTACGGCCGGTGGCCTTCGGGCCCTGGCCATCGGTGGCGACCCACAGGCGGCCGGCCGAATCGACGGCGCAATTGTCGGGCATGCCGAACCAGCCATTGGCCGTCGTTGCCGTCGAGAAGGTGGCGCCGATATCGGCCACCGAAGGATCGCCGCATTTCAACAGCACTTCCCACTTGCCCTTGGCAGCGGTGAAATCGCCGCCGTCCTCCGATATCTCGATGATGTGGCCGAAGGCGTTTTCGGCGCGCGGGTTGGCGGCGTCGACCTGGTCGGCCTTGCGCTTCGAATTGTTGGTCAGCATCACATAGACCTTGCCGTTGACGGCATTGGGCTGGATGTCTTCCGGGCGGTCCATCTTGGTGGCGCCGAGCAGGTCGGCGGAGCGGCGTGTTTCGATCAGCACGTCGGCTTGGCCAGTGAAGCCGTTTTCAGCCGTCAGCGGCCCCTGGCCGAAGACGATCGGCAGCCATTCCACGGAACCGTCTTCGGCGAACTTGGCGACATGCAGCGTGCCGTCGTCGAGCAGGTCCTTGTTGGCGGCATGGTCGTTCGGATTGAACGCCGCCTTGGTGACGAACTTGTAGACATAGTCGAAGCGCTCGTCGTCGCCGAGATAGAAGACGACGCGGCCGTCCTTGGCGACGATCGATTCGGCGCCTTCATGCTTGAAGCGGCCCATGGCGGTGCGCTTCCTCGGCGTCGAGGTCGGATCGTTGACATCGACCTCGACGATCCAGCCGAAGCGGTTGGCTTCGTTCGGCTCCTTGGCCAAGTCGAAGCGGTCATAGTGCGCCGCCCATTCATAGGCGCCTTCGGGAATGCCGAGGCGCTTGTAGTTGGCGGCTTCCTTGTGGTCTGCCGGCAGTTCGCCGGAGAAATAGCCGTGGATGTTTTCCTCGGCCATCACATAGGTGCCCCAGGGCGTGACGCCACCGGCGCAGTTGTTGAACGTGCCGAAAACCTTGGTGCCGGACGGGTCGGCATTGGTCTTGACGCGGTCATGGCCGGCAACCGGACCCGACAGCGCCATTTCGGTGCTGGAGGTGATGCGGCGATTAAGCTTTCCGTCGCGCACCACCTGCCATTTGCCAGCGTCCTTGCGGATCTCGACGATGGTGCCGCCGTGCGCCGCCATCTCGACATCGACCTGCTCCTTCGAGAGGGGTGCGACTTCGGCCGACTTCTTGCCGTCCTTTTCGACGATCTTCACGATGCCCGGGAACATCAGATGCGGGTTGGTGTATTCGTGGTTGACCACCAGCATGCCGTGTTCGGCTGAACCGTCGATCGGGAGATAGCCGACGTAGTCGTTGTTGTAGCCGAACTGTCTGGACTGCGCCTGCGCCGACTGTTTCGTCGGGTCGAAGTCCGGCGAATCGGCAAACAGCGGGTCGCCCCAGCGCAACAGCACATCGGCGTCGTAGCCCGGTGCGACATGATGCTTGTCGTCGATGCCGGCCTCCAACTCGTCGAACGCGAAGGCCGAGCTTTCCGCGGCCCGGGCTTCGTCGGCGCTGATAAGCGCCAGCGGGGAGACGGTGGCGGCGATGGCCGAGACGGCCAGCGAACCCCTGAGGAAGCCGCGGCGCGAGAACCGCGCGGCAATGATCTCGCCCATGGTGCGGTTGTCGGTGGGGTTGGTGGCCGGGCCGTCGTTTTCCTCGAGCAGGCTGGTGCGGAATCGGGCGTCAGGGGAGCGGTGTTCGGTCATTTGGGGGCTTGCCTCTGGCTGCGTGGATGGCTGGAGCGTGTTGCCTGTTTAACCCCTTATAATCGCCGGATCACATTTTCGTGACATCAGAGGCCTTTCAGACGCAACAGGCATTCCGCGCACCGTTGGCCAAGCATTCTCGGAGTTGCCGTGCCAGGGATGGTGGACATGATGTGACGGCGGACCACCGGCGACAGGATCGGAGTGGACGGCAACAAGATCGAGCATCCCGACGGCATCAGAGAGACAGCGCCAGGGAAGCAATCGAGAACGGTCGTTTCGATATAAAGGAGCCCTCGGCCGCGCCATCGTCGAACGTCCGGCGCCGGCGGACGATATTAGTCGTCTTCAGGCTCTGTGAAACAGGTCAACCAGGCAAAAGCCAGCGTTACAAGTCACCTCCGCCGCCCCCGGCGGAGGTGACTTGATGTCCGGCGTCTGCCGTCGTCAGGCATCGGGAAAGCCAGTCTCCCGTTAAGCGATAGCGGTCGCGGCGCCGTTCATACGAAGCTAATATAGCATAGGGATAGGACTTTAGTCCAACCTTGCGCTTGCAAAAGTCCTGGGTGACAACCGCAACGGTCGGAGGTCGCTTCCGGGAACCACGTCTTTCAGCGATGCTGGTTGCTACTGCGACGTTGAGGGTGGGCGCCGGCTCAATCGACGGAGATCAGGATGCACAGATCGGTCACGACCCGTTGTTGCCGGCTGGCGCTCAGATTGGCGGCCGCGCTGGCGTTGACCATCGCTCCCTATCACTTTGCCCTCCACGGCTCCGTTCCCGGAATCGACACCGCCAGCGCACAGGCCGGCAAGGGCGGTAATGGCGGTGGCCA
>NZ_RZQG01000451.1:0-4823 GCF_003998635.1 Mesorhizobium sp. M7D.F.Ca.US.004.03.1.1 | reverse complement strand
ACATAGCGCTCGCGATTGTAGACAGGCATTATCACGCTCAGCTTCATGAAGCGCCCCGCGCGAGAAAGTCCGCGATCGTGCCGGCTATCTCCTGTGGCTGCGTTCCCAGCGACAGACGGTAGCATGGCAGCAGGCGGGTCAGGTCGCTGAAGAAGCGAAAGCCGCTTTCCCGCTCGCCCGGCATCTGCGCAATGCCGGATGGCGCCAAGGCAATCATGGCATCCCTGCGCGACACCGGCATGATCGAACTTGCCCCGCCACCACCGATATGTGGCACCACCAGCGCAACGATGTCCAGAGTGTCAGGCACCGGCCGAGGCGCAATGTCACCAATGTGAAACGTATGCTTGCCTTGCCAGTTAAGCGGACCATGGGCCGGCAGGCGGTTCTTCAGCCCAAGCCGCGCAAACCCCTGGGGATCCTGCTTGAGTGTTGCAAACAGCGGGCAGGCAGTCACGCCGTTGGCGAGGTCGATCAGCACATAATCGTCACCGACGCTGTCCAGGCCGTTGAGGAGGCCGGCAGCGACGGTCCCGGATTTCCCGGCGCCGCCCGCGCCGGCCAGCAGCAAGCCCTTGCCATTGGCGCCGAGCGTGCCGGCATGGGCAAGGCGCATGCCGCGCGCCGCATATTCCCAATGCAGGAAAGCCCGCAGCGGCGCTCCCGGCTCCCACGGTGGAAAGGCGTCGGCCGAGGCCATCAATTGCACGCCAACGCGACGTTGCGGATCGTAGAACTGCCAGAAGTCGAGATCGTGAAAATGGTGGCCACGCAGCCCGGTCTCAGCGAGCCGCTTGGCAAAGCCGTGCTCGGTGAAATGCGCGTCGCCCCACTTGGCCGGCTCGGGGATGCCGGGGATGCCTGGATGAACGATGAAAATGCGGCAACTGGACGTTTCAGGTTGATCGTCCCTGGTCTCGACAAAAGCATGGTCGAGCGCATCCGCCAGCACGCCGGGGCCGAGATGCGCGGTAAGCTCCAGCCGGGGCAGGCGGATCTTGCGCGCGACAGGATTGTATGCGGCCGCGCGCTCAGCGGCGGCGATGAGATATCGGGCGTAATCCGGCAAGGTTTCGAGAGTGACGCGCGACATGGCCAAGTCCAGCGCCCTTCTATCGCGATGCAACCGGCTGCTCGTCAGGATGCCTGCTTGACCGCCGGCCAGCCAACGGGTTCCTCGACCTCATGGATAGGATCCACGATGATGAGGTCCGCCAGGTCGTCGTGAACGCTCACGGTGAGCGGCTCGCTCGTGGCGGCAAGCTCGGCAAGCAATTCGCTGGGCAGCGGCTGCGGTGGCGCATCCAGGCAAACCAGCAGCCCCAGTTCGAGCAATTGCGATACGAAGCCTTCGAGTTCAGCCCGGCCTATCGTCGAGGCGCCAGCGGTCAGCCCGATCAGAACCTGGGCATCGACGCCAGACGATAGCGCTTGCCAGATTCTGCTGCCCGAATCGGAAAATCCGAAATACTTCCCGCTCGAAAGATCGAGCACGACGGCTTCGCCGTCGAAGGATTCAAAAACAATGTCCTTGCTCGAAATTGCGTATACATCGCTATGATGCATTGCTCTTGGCCCCCGCAGCTGCGCGAGCAATCGTCGGTCGGCGCGGCCGCTCAGCTTGTAACGCCTGTAAACGCTCGATTCTTTCTTGGCAAGTCAACGTGCGGCGGCGACTCCAAGCGGATTACGCCTCGATTTCGAGCGCCGAAAGCGGTTTTGAGCAACAGGCGAGGATAAAACCATCGTCGATTTCGTGATCGAGGATGCCGCCATTGTGGCTCATCTCGACGTCGCCCGAGACCTTCCTCACCTTGCAGGTGCCGCACAGGCCGAACTCGCATGCGGCGGGAATGCGCACGCCCGAGGCCCGCGCGGTCTGCAGCACCGTTTGGCCGGCGACGCATTCGGCGTCGACATCCGAAAGCGCGAAACGGATCGGCGTCGCGGCTTCGACGATAATGGCGGCCCCGTTTTCCGCCGGCGAGGTGAACGGGGCCGGGATTTCTTCCACGACAGGTGCCGCAAAGCTCTCCTGATGGAATTTTGTCATGTCGAAGCCGGCGGAGTCCAGCATGCCGCGCACGGCGCGCATGAAGGGATCGGGGCCGCAGCAGAAGATTTCGCGCTCGCGGAAATCGGGCGCCAGCAATGGCAGCCGGATCGCATCGATGCGGCCCATATGGCCGAACCAGCCCTCGCGGCTCGACCGCTCCTCGATCATGAAGCCGAGCGACAGGCCGGGCATACGGCTGCCGAGCAGTTCGAGCTCCTTGCGGAAAATGATCTCTTCCGGGCGGCGCGCGCAGTTGACGAAGCCGACATCGGTCCATGGCGCGCAATCATTCAACCAACGCAGCATCGACATCATCGGCGTCACGCCGGAGCCTGCCGAAATGAACAGATACTTGGCCGCCGGGTGGCTGTGCAGCGAAAAATCGCCGGTCGGCCCATAGGCCTTGACGTGCGAGCCCGGCGTCAGATGGTCGAACATCCAGCGCGTGCCGACGCTGCCCGCCTGCGCCTTCACCGTCACCGCGATCGAGAACGGCCGCGACGGCGAGGACGACAGCGTATAGGTACGCATCAGCGGCCCGTCGGCGGTCGGCAGTTCCAGCGTCACGAACTGGCCGGGCTTGTAGCGGAACCAGGTCTGGTTGTCGGAGCGGAAGGTGAAGGTCTTCACATCGGGCGCTTCGTCGCTGACACCGATCACTTCCAGCACCTGCAGCCTGTCGTTCCACGGTGTCATCTGGTCGAGATGGCGATAGAGGCCAAGATCCGTCATCGCATTCATCCTCTTGTCCCTTTTGTTTTGTGCTAGGCGACGCTGCGCAGCGCCGGCCGGCCGCCCTCGGCAAGGCGCGGCCCGATGAACGACGCGTACCATTCGACGAACTGGATCACGCCACCCTCATGCAGCTCCGAATAGGGGCCGGGCTCATAGGCGGGCGACAGGATGCCGAAGGCGTTTTCCTCGACGATGCGGCGGTCCTGGTCGTTGGTCTCGGTCCAGACATGGGTGAGGTCTTCGATGGTGTAATCGATGCCCTCGACCGCATCCTTGTGCACCAGCCACTTGGTCGTCACCGCCGTTTCCGTGGCGCTGATCGGCAGCACCCGGAACGTCACCGCGTGGTCGATGAGGATGTGGTTCCAGGTCGTCGGATAGTGATAATGCATCAAGGTGCCGATCCGGTCGGCGGAGACAGTGTCGGAGAGGTTCTTCTTCACCGCCAGTTTGCCGGTCATGGTATAGCTGACGGCATCGCGCAGCAGCGGCGCGCGGGTGGCGCGATACTGTCCGGCCGGATCGATGCGGAATTTGCTAGGCAGGCCTGATGCCTCGCATTTGGCCCAGTGCGCGACCATCTCAGGGTCGCTGTCGGCGCCGTTGACGCCGGTCACGGTCGGCGCTTCGGGGAAGGTCTTGCACAACTCGGGATGATTGGCGGCGCAGTGGTAACACTCGCGGTTGTTTTCCCAGACCAGCTTCCAGTTGCCCTTCTCGATGATCGTGCTCTCGAAGGCGATCTTTGCTTCGCGCAAACGGTGCGGCAAAAGATAGGGTTCGATCATCGCCCGCATCGGCGCGAAGTCCGCCGGCTCCTTGGCCAGGCAGATGAAGATGTAGCCGCCGACGCTCTCGCAGGCGATCGGCTTCAGGCTGAACTCACTCTTGTCGAAACCGTCGGCCATCTGGCGGGCAAACAGCAGACGACCGTCGAGCTCATAGGTCCACTGGTGATAGGGGCAGACGAGCTTTGCCGCCGTACCCTTCTCTGTGTTGCAGACGCGGCTGCCGCGATGGCGACAGGAATTGTGGAAGGCGTTGATCTTGCCTTGCTGGTCACGGACAAGGACGACCGGATAGTCGCCGATCTGCACGGTGATATAGCTGCCCGGCTTCGGCAGCTCGCAATCGTGGCCGATGAACAGCCAGTCGCGATACCAGATCAGCTCCATGTCGAGCTTGAAATAGTCCGGATCGGTGTAGAAGGGCTGCTCCAGAGAAAAGCCTTGCCGGCGGCTGTTCAAGAGCATCAGCATGTCGTTGCGGATATCCATGTCCTGTCCTTGCTTTTAAGGACTGAACTGGTGGTGACGGAGGAAGGATTGGACGCAGGCCGGCAATGCGCCGGACATGCACGATCCACCTCTTGACCGCCCACCGCGATCAGTCGAGTTCAAACATCTCGGGCTGGTTTCCGGGCTCTGGAGTTGTCCTTGCGGACCATCGCGACACCTTCCCAGGCAGTTGCCCAGTGGTCTCCCGTTGCGACTTGAACTCCACCACCGTTGCGGGGGCAGCGCCGGATTCTGACCGGCTTCCCAATTCTCCGCCTCGTCGTCACGAAGCGGCACCTGAGATGGCATGATCTAACCACGACAGCGATTTCGACATCGGCATGAAAGCGACATCGTATCCATGCGGCGCGACACGCACGCGAAACGTTCCGGTTGGCGATTGCGGAGCTGAAATCCTATCGCCGCGGCGGCCATTCCCGTCTGCAATCTCCTCGAAACCGACCCCTGACCGGGGTCAAAAAAGGTTAACAGTTTCGAAAAGTGACTATTAGCTCGTTCTAAAATCGAACCGAACGGTTCGTTTCTGTTGACAGTGCGTGCAGGACGGTGTGAACGCCGGCTCAAAAATCGCCCAAGCGGTGAGTACTCGTGATTATACTAACTGTTTGATAAATATTGAAAAAATTATCCCGTGGGGAGTCTGGAGCGCAATTTCAAGCGCCTGATTCATGGTCCACATGGAACAACTTCGTGATTGGAAAAGGCAGACCGGCCCTACCACATCGGGGCTGTCC
>NZ_RZQG01000450.1:0-4836 GCF_003998635.1 Mesorhizobium sp. M7D.F.Ca.US.004.03.1.1 | reverse complement strand
AGCAGGGGCCGATCCCCAACCCGCTGGCAGCGTCGGGCGACCACCACCGCATCATCCGCCGCGCCTACCGGGCGGGAACCGGCTATGGCCGGTTGATCACCGAAGCTTACCAGGCGTGGGACGAGATGTGGGCCGATCTCGGCGAAAGCCATCTCGATGCGCGCGGATTTGTCTGCATTTCGCGCGAGCCGGGCGACGAGGCCGAGGAATACCGTGAGGGACTGGAAGAGGGCAATTTTCCCTTCGAATTGCTGGAGCCGGATGCAGCCGTGAAGCGCTGGCCGTTTCTCGAAGCCGGTTCGTTCCGCTATGCCTATTTTTCGACTGAAGGCGGCGCGCTGCATTGCCGCAAGATCGCCTCCGATCTGGCAAAGTGGCTGCGCGCCAACGGCGCCAATGTCTACGAACACAGCAAGGTCACCGCGATCGACTCCGAGGCCGGCCATATCGTGCTCGAAAGCGGCGAGACGATGCAGGCTGACCGCATCGTCGTCGCCGCCGGCGCCTGGGTGCTGAAGCTGTTTCCGGAACTGGACGGCGAGTTGAAGACCTATCGAACCGCACTCGCCTATGTCGAACCGCCGGCTGACCTCAAGGCCGTCTGGCAGGCGGCGCCGGTCGTCCTCGATATCGGCGGCGCGGTAGACGGATATGTGATCCCGCCCTCCGGCGGCGCCGGCATGAAATTCGGGTCCGGATTGCACAGGGTGCCGACCAGCGACGCCGACTGGAACCGTCAGCCGGTGGCCGGCGAAGGCGAGGCGATCCGCAACCTGTTTTCGCCGCCGATCGCCCGCATCGATGGGTACCGGGTGATCGAAGTCGTTACCTGCGCCTACACTTTCACCGCCGACGAGAAATTCATGGCGCATGAAAAGGGCAAGTGCCTTGTTATCTCGGCCTGCTCCGGCCACGGCTACAAATTCGGCGCGGCGGTCGGCCGGCGGGTGGCGGCGGCGATCGGCAATGGCGATATTGGCGGCCTGAAGGCATGGCTGCGGGCGGAGGTGGCCTGAACGGCGCCGGCGCTTAACCTAATCCTGGCAATGCCTGGGAATATGCACGCGGCGCCAGCCTGAAGACCCTTCACGGACCAGCACGCGGCGCGCGACGGTCTGGTAAGAGGCGGGAACATCGATGACGCGTCTCTGTTCCGACTGCACCAGCACCTCCTCGGCGATGCTGTCGTACTGTGCGGGAATGACGACACGGCGCGTGCGTTCGGGCTGGATCACGACGGTTTCGGCGACGCGCTCATAACGCGCCTTGTGCCAGATCTTGCACAGCACCTTGCGGCCATGGATGACGCGCCATTCCCAGGAATAGCCGCCGCCATCGACCCGGACTGTATGGTAGACGGTGCGGGTGACGGCGGGCACGACCTCGTAGGTCACCTGTGCCGGAACGGTCATCACCACGCGTTCGCGGGTGCCGTAGATGGCAGGGACATAGTCGACGACCTGCTGGCCGGGCGGGCTGACCAGCACGTCTTCATAGACCGTGTCGTAGACATCAGGCGTTCGGATGGGTTCATAGCACTCGACGGCGCGGCCGCCGGCCGCCGTCTGCGAAATCGTGCCGAGCATGGTCAGCCCGGCAATGGCGAAGCATGCGGTTTTCCCAGACATGACACTCCCCCTGTTGAACTCATAGGTTCAACGCTGAATTGTAGGGGAAGCCGCCTCGGAGAAAAGCGATTTCGGCGCATTTCGTTAAGCGATGCGGTTAAGAAATTGCTACGGTGGTGACAACACCGCCGAATGATCACGGCACAGGTCGATGAATCCCGTGAAATGTAACCTTGATTCGACTTACCCAGATGGCTAGGAGGGGTCGGCCTTGCACAAGGATGAGCCGGCATCCTATTTACGGAATAACGATTCAGAACCGATTCTGCCCGATCTGCCAGCATTCCCGGCGCCGGAATCCCACCGCGAGATAAGAGACAATCAATGAAGAACCCCGTCGAAACCTACATGAACCTCGTTCCGATGGTGGTCGAACAGACCAATCGTGGCGAGCGGGCCTACGACATTTTCTCTCGCCTCCTCAAGGAGCGCATCATTTTCATCACCGGTCCGGTCGAGGACGGCATGGCGACGCTGGTCTGCGCGCAGCTGCTGTTCCTGGAAGCCGAGAATCCGAAGAAGGAAATCAACCTCTACATCAATTCGCCGGGCGGCGTCGTCACCTCGGGCATGGCGATCTACGACACCATGCAGTTCATCAAGCCGGCGGTGTCGACGCTCTGCATCGGCCAGGCGGCCTCGATGGGCTCGCTGCTCTTGACTGCCGGCCACAAGGACATGCGCTTTGCCACGCCGAACGCCCGTATCATGGTTCACCAGCCTTCCGGCGGCTTCCAGGGCCAGGCGTCCGACATCGAGCGCCATGCCCAGGACATCATCAAGCTGAAGCGTCGCCTCAACGAGGTCTACGTCAAGCACACCGGCAAGAGCTACGAAGAGATCGAGAAGACGCTCGACCGCGACCATTTCATGACCGCCGACGAAGCCAGGGATTTCGGCCTCATCGACAAGGTCATTTCGTCGCGCGAGCCGGCTGAAGGTGCTGTGGCATAAGGGCTAGTTGGCAGTTGGATGGCGGCATCACGCGCTTTTGGTGCGTCTTGCGGCATTTCGGCCACAATTGGCTGTTCCCTCGGGGGACAGGATTGCCTACGTTAAGGCTATGTTGAGTTTCGGCGGCTTAGCTTTATGCGGGGTTGTCGCGAATCATTGCCACGTTTTCTGATTTGTGTTTCGTACGGAATGCGTTGCGGGAGCCGGGACACACTGGCGGCGGCGGATTCCCGCGATAGATAGAGTATGCGCCCTTTCAGCCAGACCATCGGCGGGCGGCCATGAAAGGACATGAAAATGAGCAAGGTCGGCAACAACAGCGGCGATTCCAAGAACACGCTTTACTGCTCGTTTTGCGGCAAAAGCCAGCACGAAGTGCGCAAGCTGATCGCCGGTCCGACGGTCTTCATCTGCGACGAGTGCGTCGAGCTCTGCATGGACATCATCCGCGAGGAGAACAAGACCTCGATGGTGAAGTCGCGCGAGGGCGTGCCGACACCGCAGGAGATCCTCAAGGTTCTCGACGACTACGTCATCGGCCAGCCCTACGCCAAGCGCGTGCTGTCGGTGGCGGTCCACAACCACTACAAGCGCCTCGCGCATGCCGGCAAGAACAACGATGTCGAGCTGGCGAAGTCCAACATCCTGCTGATCGGCCCGACCGGTTGCGGCAAGACGCTGCTTGCACAGACGCTGGCCCGCATCATCGATGTGCCCTTCACCATGGCTGATGCCACGACGCTGACCGAAGCCGGTTATGTCGGCGAGGACGTCGAAAACATCATCCTGAAGCTGTTGCAGTCGGCCGACTACAATGTCGAGCGGGCCCAGCGCGGCATCGTCTACATCGATGAAATCGACAAGATCTCGCGCAAGTCCGACAATCCCTCGATCACCCGCGACGTGTCGGGCGAGGGCGTGCAGCAGGCTTTGCTGAAGATCATGGAAGGCACGGTTGCCTCCGTGCCGCCGCAGGGCGGCAGGAAGCATCCGCAGCAGGAATTCCTGCAGGTCGACACCGCCAACATCCTGTTCATCTGCGGCGGCGCCTTCGCCGGCCTGGACAAGATCATCTCCGATCGCGGCCGCAAGACATCGATCGGCTTCGGCGCCATCGTCGCTTCGCCCGAGGATCGCCGCACCGGTGACGTGTTCCGCCTGGTCGAGCCAGAGGATTTGTTGAAGTTCGGCCTCATCCCCGAGTTTGTCGGCCGTCTGCCGGTTCTGGCGACGCTGGAGGATCTCGACGAGCCGGCGCTGATCCAGATCCTGACCGAGCCGAAGAACGCGCTGGTCAAGCAGTACCAGCGTCTGTTCGAGATGGAGAATGTCGACCTGACCTTCCACGAGAACGCCCTGTCGGCGATCGCCAAGCGCGCCATCGAGCGCAAGACCGGCGCCCGCGGCCTGCGTTCGATCATGGAAGCGATCCTGCTCGACACGATGTTCGAACTTCCGGCGCTCGAAGGCGTGCGCGAAGTGGTGATTTCGGAGGAGGTGGTGACCGGCAGTGCCCGGCCGCTCTACATCTACTCCGAGCAGAAGGAAAAGAAGGGCAATGTCAGCGCCTGACATGAGCCCGCAGCGAAATTCTGAAACGGCGCCGCAAGGCGCCGTTTTGCTATCGCCCAGGGTTTTGTGGGCGGGCCCGGTCTTGGCGTCGCAAATGTGTCACTTCAGGGCAAGTTGGAGGTGCGGATTTGTGCTCGCCCCTTGATCTTTGTGGATCGTGCATCCAACTAATTGGAGAAGGCCGAGGTGCCCGATTTCTGTGCTGTAAAACTCCCGTCACAAACGGTGGTAGGCGGAACGATCCCCGGTCGTTAATATAGGATTCGCGGTTGGCTGATTGGCGGCCGCGATATGAAAGGTTGGACAATGGCCAAAGTATCCAAGGCTCCCAGCGACGGCGTCTTCGCAGTCCTCCCACTGCGCGACATCGTGGTGTTTCCGCACATGATCGTTCCGCTCTTCGTCGGGCGTGAGAAGTCGATCAAGGCGCTGGAAGAAGTGATGGGTCAGGAAAAGCAGATTCTGCTTGCCACCCAGATGAATGCCGCCGACGACGATCCCGAGCCCGATGCCATCTTTGACATCGGCACGCTCGCCAACGTGCTGCAATTGCTGAAGCTGCCCGACGGTACCGTCAAGGTTCTGGTCGAGGGCGCCTCGCGCGCGAAAATCGTCTCGTTCACCGACCGTCCCGACTTCCACGAGGCCCGCGCTGCGGCGCTGGTCGAGCCGGAAGAGGAAG
>NZ_RZQG01000044.1:0-16255 GCF_003998635.1 Mesorhizobium sp. M7D.F.Ca.US.004.03.1.1 | reverse complement strand
TGATGGCTCCATTCGGGAGGTTGGGCGCGAATGTCACGCCTGCGGTTGGGATTTCGATCGGCCGTGTCAGACGGCGATTTCACCGTCATTGGTGCGACATAGCCAATTCAACCTGACAACTGGCTAACAACTGCATCCGCGCCGCTGATGGGCCGCCCAACCAAATTTTCACTGTCAGCTTGTTGTCAGCGTGGCTGTTCTAGCCGAGTGCCGCGACCAAGAATCATTCCCCAATCAGTGCTTGCGGGGTCGCCGCAAGCGATCAGGAGCCTTTCGAACATGCAGCCCTTCAAGACCGGACTGGTCCTCGTCCTACTAGCCGCGTCGGCACCCGCCTTCGCCAACACGATCGTAAACGTCAAGCTGTGGGACAAGGATGGCGTCGCGAACCCCGATGCAAAGATGGGAATGGGCATGCCGGCAAACATGAGCATGGCAACCATGAGGATCAAGCTGGACCAGACCGTCGTATTAGCGGGCAAGGTGACCTTCGAGGTTCAGAACAGCTCCAAGGACACGGTCCATGAGATGATCGTGGTGCCGGTGAGCGACGCCAAAAGGACAACGCTGCCCTATGTGCCAAATGAAAACCGCGTCAACGAGGATGCGGCAGGCCATCTCGGCGAAGTCTCCGAGCTTGATCCGGGCAAGACCGGATCACTGACGCTAGACCTCAAGCCTGGCAACTATGCCGTCTTTTGCAACATTCCCGGCCACTTCATGAATGGAATGTGGGCGACCATCCTGGTCAAGTAGGCCGTGATTTGATGAGGCACCCGCCGCGCCAAAGGAGCGGCGGGTTTTTGGTTTCATGTCCGTCGATGCCAACCCGTCAGGCTTCAGTGCTCTGCGCTGCTCGCTTCACAAGCTTCCTGCGGGGCAGGAGCGGATAGCCGATCTGGCCGAAATAGGTGGAGGGGATCGGATCATCGACGCCGTACTTCTCCGGCACCTTGTCACCGGTGACATTGTAAGTTCCGAACAGCATGTCGAGGACAGGCAACTGCCCGGCGAAGTTCTTGTCATAGGCTTCGCGCTGGTTGGCATGGTGCCAGCGATGGAACTGCGGGCTGGCGATCAGCCACTTCAAGGGGCCGAACGGAATCCGCACGTTGGAATGAACAAGCATCGTGTGGCCAAAGTAGATCATCGAAAAGAGGGCGATTGAGGCGTCGGAGAAGCCGAGGAAATAGACCGGCGTCAGCGATACTGCCTTCGTGACGATGATGTCGACCGGATGATTATGGAAAGCACCGAGCCAATCCAGTTCCTCGATGCCATGGTGAACTGCATGGAACTTCCAAAGTGCAGGGATTTTGTGGAAGGCTCGATGTGCCCAATAGACGCCGATATCGGTGATGAGGATGATCTCCGCAACCTGCAGCCAGACGGGCTGACCGCTGACGGCTTGCGTTATCGATTGCGGGACGAGCATTTCAGCGGCGCCGAGGGCACCGGCCGCTATCATGACGATGGCAACTTTTACGATGAAGCCGTTGAACAGCAGATAGATCAGGTCGACAGCCAGACCCTTGCGGAAAATCTTCTGCGGCCGCTCGGCAAACAGATGTTCGAACGGAATGAAGATCAGCGCGCAGATCAACAGTGCCTTGATGCCAAAGATATCCATCCATTCGCCCCGGCGCGCCGTCTGCGCCTCTGAGAAGAACCACATCTCCCTTTCCAAAGGGCTAAAGGCTCTGCCGTTTTTGGGTGGCGGACCGCACCTGACGATGACGAGCCCTACGCTGTCGCGCTGCGATAAACAGGATCCCGCGACCGATATCGGCTGTCAAAGTCCAACAAGGTCGGCCTGAAACCTGCTATTCCCGGTGCATCCCGACGCTGTGTCGTAGTAAGCGGAACGTGCGAGCAAATGTCGCCGAACGCGACGGCTCGGAGTAATGGGACCGTCGAACACGGTTCCTTGACAAGGCTTCGAACTGTTCGTGTCCTAGCCGTCAAGACCCCAAAGATCCGGGTTGCGTTTGAAATATTCAATCAGCATCTCGGTGAGCACCCGCACTTTCCGCGTAGGATGCTGACCCGGCGGGCGGACGACATACGCGGCTCCCGGAGGCACCGGATAGCGTGTCATGATCGGGACCAGCGCACCGGAGGCCACATATTCATGTGTGATGCAATCGGGGAGCCAGGCGATGCCGAGACCTGCCGCCGCGGCAGCGGCAAGCGCCGTGGCGCTGTCGGCCTTGAACCTGCCCTGCGGCTGGACCGTAACAATCTTGTCGCCATCTATGAACTGCCAGGCTTCCGTTCCCTGCATGAGGGCCTGATGGGTGACGAGTTCGTCCGGAGTCTCGGGTGGTACGTGCGCTTTGATGTAATCCGGGCTCGCGACAAGCTTTCCATGGATCGGCCCGACGCGCTTCGCGATTAGGTTGGAGTCCTGAAGGTAGGCGCCCCGGATCGCGCAATCGAAACCCTCTGCGATGAGATCGACGAAGCGATCGCTGTAAGAAGTATGGATGTGAAGCTTCGGGTGCAGACGCGCCATTTCCGCTAGCACGGGGGCGAAATGGGTCGCGCCGAAAGTAAGCGGCATGGCAACCCTCAGGCGGCCGCGCAGCTCACCTGTGGGGAGGATCGTTTCCCTGGCCGTATCAATCTCGGCGCTGGCTCGGGCCGCATGGTCTCTGAACGTGATGCCCGCTTCTGTGAGCGAGGCGCCGCGGGTCGTTCGTGCAAGCAGCTGGACGCCAAGTTCCGCTTCAACCCGAAAGAGCCGCCGACTGACGATTGACTTGGAGACGCCGAGCCGGCGCGCGGCGGCCGATACGCCCCCGGCGTCGGCCACTGCGACGAATGTCTGTAGATCTTCGATGTCCATTGGTGTTCCTCGTTTAGCGACACAGCTTGCCTGAACATGGCACTACCGCATCACCAAAAGGAACAGCAAATTGCGTCCAGGCAACGTCGCCCGCCGGCGCATGTCTCCCATGAACCCATTGCCGTCCATCGCGACGGAGAAAGAACGTCTTTATGACCTTTCGTAACGGCCTTGATTCACTTCTTCGCCCCGAGGATTCGGTCCTCGTTTTGATCGACCACCAGCCTTACCAGCTCGCAAACCTGAACAGCCACGATCCGCACATGGTGGTCAACAACACGACCGCGCTGGCGAAGCTGGCAAAAGCCTTCAATGTTCCGACCATTCTCACCAGCGTGATCGCGGCGCGCGGTGGACTTCTCTTTAAGCAGATCACCGAGGTATTTCCGGACCAGGAAGTCATCGATCGCACCTGGGTGAACACCTGGCAGGACGAGAATGTGGTGAGCGTCGTCAAGGCGACTGGCCGCAAGCAGCTGATCATCGCCGGTCTGTGGACCGAGGTCTGCGTCGCAATGCCTGTCATCCAGGCCGCCGGCGAAGGCTGGGACGTGACCGTGATCACCGACGCGTCGGGCGGGATTTCGAAGGAGTCTCACGAAGTTGCCATCCAGCGAATGATCGCGGCCGGCGCGAACGTGATGACCGTGATGGCGCTCGCTGGCGAATGGCAACGCGATTGGGCGCGCACCGAGCATGTCGAGGAGCTGACCGAGATTCTCATCCAGCACTTCGGCGGCAGCGGCATCGCGTATCTTTGGGAGCAGCAGCTTCTCAACACGCCTGTGCCGAGCACCACGGGTTGATCTGGGCGGAGGTGACGAAAGTTTTGAGCGATCCAGCGCCAACATGCTGACTGCTTATCGAGCCGCGTCACCCCCGCTCCACAAGACGGCCGCCCATGCCTGAATGCAGGGCGGCCGGCATGATCAACGACCACTTCCTCCAGCCATTATCCAGGACAGAGGCTCGGCATCACCGAGGTCGACGACGCATTTGGCTCTTGAGCTTCATGCAATATGATCTCGGATATATCGACCTGGAACAGGGGACTTTGCAACCAATCGACAACCCGTTCGGCACGAGGTTGTCACCCATGTCTTAGGTACAAACTGTTACCCACCGCTGTGGCGGCTTCCTGCTGTCCTGGCAGGAGGTGCGCATAAATGTTCAACTTGACCGACCGGTTCGCATGGCCGGCGCGTGCCGACACGACATGCACAGGAACGCCGCTGCGCAAACAGGTGCGTGATATGGGTATGCCGGCGGCCATGGAAGTTACTTGCGGAACGCCTGCGGTAACCCAAGGTAAAGCCGAATCATCTGGACTGACAAAGGCGGGGGACTTCCGAGAGAGAAAGGAAGACCCAATGAACATGATCGATCACGGTTCGCACTTCGAATGTGCGGACGCCGACCAGTCTGAAATGACTGATGATGAATTTGCTGCCGTTCAGTTCGAAGAGTGGAAGCATAAGGAAGGCGAGTGGACCCCGCCTTCAAACGTTGATTGGTGTAACCCGACATTAGTCTCGGTTCGCATTGCTTGGCTAACTATGTTCAAACCCAAGGGGGAACTTGTAGCCTTGTTCGAAGCGAATCCTGACCTCGCAATGGAGATGACCGACAGGATCGTTCAGGCCAAGAACGACCTTGATCTCATAATCACTATCCTTGACGGAGCCACGGGAAGGCTTTTAGTCGCGGGCACCGAAGCTTCGTTGGCTGAGACGGTGTCATGAGCACGCCGCTCGTCGAACCGGCCATCGTTCCAGACATCTTCGTCACAGGAAATGCGCCAACGACCACAATGGGCGACAATCTCAGGCTCACCTTGTTCGTGGCCCAGCGCTCGACCTTGGACTGCAGTCCAGAAAACGTCGTTGTCGCGAGGATCGTCGGGAGCAGGTCGGATATGCTCCGGATCGCTGCGGCTATTGTACGGGGCTGCAACTCTACGGAAAAGGCGGCTGAGGCCTTCGAGGCGTTCTTGGACGCACCCACCACGGGCCGGCACTGAAAATCCGCCAACTGGCGATATTGGCCCGCCACCTCTCGGCAGCGGGCCATTTTGGGCCTAATTGTCGTATTCCTTCAGCCCTTCAAGCTCGGCCTTCAATTCCTTGTTGTCTGCAAGGATAGTGTCTGTCGTGTCTACAGACGGCCCATTATCGTGCTTTGAGTAGAAGCGGGCCTTTCCGGCTTCGATCATCTCGATGCGAGCATTCAGACTGACAACCTCCTTCTTCATCCAGGCGATATGATTCTCTAACATGGCGGTCATGCTGCTTTCTTCCATTGTTGCTCTGCTTTTTCACTCCCACATGAAGCCGGTGAAAGTGTCAGTATCAACCATCCGCAAGGTCATCGTCTCAAAATAGTTCTTTCCGAACCATCCCTTGTAATGGATGCGGATCGGGAACTCCGCGGCGTTCCTCCAGAACCCTTTTTCTTCCCCTTCAGTCACGCCAAATGAACAAGAGACCTGTGCGCCGTTGTGCAGCACTGGAATCATGTCCCTACGGTCGAAACAGGACAACCACGCCTTTTTGTCCTTATTATTGGCGCCTCGACCTAATGCAGCAGCCAGGGCTTTAGCGTCCGCGACTTCGAACCAGACGTCGCGAGCGGGAATGGATCCTGAGTTGAGAACAACGAGATTATAGGCGATTCCCGTATTGCCGCCGGAGTGTGTCTTGACCATCGCAGTGACAATCGGGCGAAACTGACGCCTCCAGAAATGAGCAGACATCGCCAAGGCGATCAGGGCGACTGCGAGAGCCGCAATGTTCATCCAGTCCACCTTTTCGCCCCCCAATATTACCCTGAGTGTCGCAGGAAAGAAATGGCACCGCAATTGGCACCGGGGTCGGCTGACGTCGCCTCACGGCGGCCACTTGATCTACTGGCAAATATGAGATCAGCTTCCCGATCCACCCAAACCAGAGAGTTTCAGCAATGCACGTTTTGCTCCGGGGAGATGTGACGTTCGGCAACAACGATCCCGGCCCCCCGCTCGATAAGGTCTACAAAACCGTCACGGTGAGTACGGCCAACGGGCCATTTGTTTTCACTGGCGAAGGCGACATCGCGCGCCACGTCTTCGACTACATCCGTCGGGCTCACGGCAGGAGCGGCGCGTCTAAAAAACTGAAAGACTGCCATGCTGCCATCAAGGTTGGTAAGGGAGCAGCGGCCGACATCGTCTTCGCGTAAGCGGGGCAGATTCTGATTATTTCCAAACGTGCGACAAAAGCCCGCTGACCCTTAACCGGTGGTGGCGGGCTTATTCAACGCAGGATCGCGACGGTGAGAGCAATCACGGCGATCATGGTCCCAATCACCCATTTCCAGTGCTCTAGGTAAAAGTCGACCAAGACATGCGCGGCTTTCGATGTCCAATGCCGTTCATAGCGTTCGCCGGGGAGAACAATGAAATGCTTGCTGACCATTGATTCCTCAGGGACAAGACGGCCCTGATACCAAACGGCCACCACCCGACGAACGTCCATTTTCTCTGGCGACCTCGTTGTGCGTTAATTTGTACGCAAGAACACTAAAATTTCTTATTAGATAAGTAAATCAGCGGCATATGGCGGAGGAAGTGGGATTCGAACCCACGGTGAGCTTGCACCCACGCCGGTTTTCAAGACCGGTGCCTTAAACCGCTCGGCCATTCCTCCAAACAGTTGAAATCATTGTGCTTTTGTCTATTTGTTGCGGGCGACGGATTGTCGTTTGCAACGCACTTTGCAACTATTTGCCTTTTCGCTCGCTGCTTATAGCCGCCTGCAATGCCACGTCAACTTGCTCCGCTGCGTCGGCCTGCATTCCTGGCATGACATGCGAATAAAGGTCTAGCGTGATCCCGATGTTCGAATGTCCCAGGCGCTCGCTTGCTATCTTCGGGTGAACCCCGGCCGAAAGCATCTGCGTGGCGTGGGTATGCCGCAAATCGTGGAATCGGATGCGGGGCAGGGATGTCTTGCCGAGAACGCGCACCCACTCATGCGTGAGGGAACGGGGTTGCAGGGGCTGGCCGTCGACCTGGGCCACAACGAAGCTGTCGGCGTCCGGACGAATGCCAAGGCGCAACTGTTCCTCGGCCTGGCGCGCGCGATGCGCCTTCAGTTCGGCGACAGTGCTGGCCGAAAGCGCCACCGTCCTGGCCCGGCCGCTCTTCGGTTCTTTGTAGCGCACGCCGTCAGCGGTCTGCTCGGCGCTCTCTTCGATCGACATCTGCCGGCGATTGTCTCCAAGCTCCAGGTGCCGCCACCGAAGGGCAAGGATCTCGCCGCGACGCAAGCCACACGTCACAGCCAACAAAATCGGGATAAACATTCTCGTCGGCCGGAGGGTCTCAAGCAGCGTCGCTGTCTGGATCACATCATAGGCGAGCATCTTCTGTCGCTCGACCTTTGGCGGAGTTGTAGCCAAGGCAGGATTGCGAGAAAGCCTCTCCCATGTCACGGCTTGGCCTAGCGCTTTGACCAGCACTCTCCGGTAGTGGTGAACCGTTCGAGGCGACAACGGCGGGAGAGGTTTCAAAGGCTCACCGTCGTTCCTCCGGCGATGATCGACACGCGGAGCTGTCAGTGCGGTGGTGAAGGCGGCATCAATTCGATCAGTTTTCAACTTGGACAGGATCACGTTGCCGATAAGCGGAGCCATACCTTTACGGCATATCTCGGCGTACCGCTCGTGCGTCTTGGGCGCCACAGACGGCCTGATAAAGCCGAGCCACTCGTCCAGGAACTCGGCAACCGTCTGCTTGGTCGGCTCAACATAGAGGCCTTGGTCGAGAACCGTAATGAGGCGGGAGCATTCCTTCTGCGCCTCGCGCTTCGAGCCTTTGAAGCTATGCCATTTGCGCTTCTTCTTGCCGGTCTTAGGGTCGATCTCGCCGACGTCTAATACGATTGCCCAATGGCCTGGGCTGCGTTCGCGGATATGGCCCTTCATTCGCTCACCTCGCGTTTTTCTTGGGCTTTTTGGCGCTGGGCCTGGATTTTGTCTCTCCGCTTTCTCCACCATTCAAGCTGAACTTTGCGAGATGCGCCGATCGCCAGCAAGATTTCTTCGTTGGGATATTCCTCCGCCGCAAGGCGGTCGGCGTCTTTGATCGCCTCCGAAAGCGCAGGGTTGTTTATGAGTGGCGCTATTTCAACGAGGAGGCGAAATAGATTGTCCTGTGCTTCAATCTGTCTGTTGAATACGAAATTCACGGAATCGTAGAGCCTATGAGCAATGACTTTGTCTACCTCGACTTGGGGGGCATCCTCCACCTCCAAGCCGGCGAGTACTTGTTCAGGAATATCTGTTGCTTCTGCTGCAAGGTCGAGAACTTCGGCCACATCTTTGACGATTGACGGCATCGACCGCACCGTTCGCATTCCAATCTGAACAAGGCGGCGCATCGCGTCCGATCTCGTTGCAACCTTGTTTGCGTGCTGCCAATTGTCGACGGCCTCCAACTCCTCAGGCGAAATGAGCATATGGAGCCGCTCGGTCTTCTCGCGCCCCTTGTACCCCTTTGGCATCGGCTGTCCCCGTTCGTGTGAAATTGGGGAATATGCACATATTCGCGTTGCGAACAATGCCGAATTGGCTTAGAACGAAATATGCGCATCTTCCGCATAACCTAATGGAGGTCACTTTGACGCTTGACGAAGCTCTGGCGCGCCCAACGGTATCTGTTCCGGTTGCGGGTGCAGTCTTTTACGATTTGGGCCGAAACGCCGCCTACAGCGCCGCGAAAAGAGGGGACTTCGAAACAATCAAGATTGGCGGCCGGATTGTAGTCCCGGTGGCGCCGATCGCCGCCCGGCTTGGCCTCCAGATGAGCGTCAATGACAAGAAGGCGGTAGCTGCTTGAGCGCCAGTCAGAAAGATCGGACCACCAGGGGCAAGACCTACAATCTAGTCAGGAAGCGCACCAAGCCGCCTATCGACGAAAACGGCTGGCAGGCTTTGACGGCCGACTTCATGGAGTCTGACGCGTTCCGTACGCTCAGCGGCAACGCCTACAGGGCACTCTTCCGGTTAATGATTGAACACGTCTCGCACGGCGCACTTAGCAACGGCCGGCTTGTCGTGACCCATACTCAGTTCATCGACTACGGCGTTACCGGCGAATACGTGGCCGATGCGACCGGTGAGCTCGAGTTCAAAGGGATCGTTCGAGTCAAGCGTGGGAAGGCTGGCGATGGCACGTCTCATCCGAACACATATCGTTTGACCTTTACAGGGGATTTCGAAGGGGCGGCTGCAACAAACGAATGGCGCCGTTTCACTATGGCAAAGGCGAAAGAGTGGTCGACAACAGTCAGGAAGCAATTGGCCGAACAGCGCGGCAAGCTCGGGCGGAAGAAAAAAACCTCGCTTCGGAATCCCGAAATGCCGCCGCTTGGGAATTCCGAAATGCGCGAGGCCTCGTGATGATTTCGGCGCCCAAAAATTCAATGAATTCAATACCCAGCACATTTCGGAGTTCCGAAGTCCTATACATATATCGGAGGGGATATCGATGCGGAGTCTGAGCGCACAGCCGATCACTGATGCATCGTGTGACATCCTTCCCTTCCCGACAAACCGCCGTGTCGGAAAGATCCGTCGAACCGTCGAAGTTCTGTCCGATCGATCCGGAAAGGGTGCCGACCAGTACTGGAAACAGGTGATTGCAGGTATGCGAACCCAGATGGTGTCGGCCGGCTTGGCCGATGACGTCATCGAGAGGGAACTAAGGGCTTTCGCCGACGAGGTTTTTGGCCGGACCAGTCACTGTCCTCGACCTGAAACGAACGGTGCATTGTGAAAGGAAAAGACCACATGAAATACGTTTGGCCGGCGGGCCTCGAACCGCTGCGCAAATGGCTCGTAGCTCAAGGGGTCGACACCAAGTCGATCGTCAGCGAGCGTCAAGCCGCGTTCTTTGTCCAGAAGCTGAGCGACCAGCGCATTAAGTTTCCGGCTGATCGCTCGGCTTCGCATTTCCCGCTGCTCAAGAAGCTGCAGGATATCATCTGCACTGGTGCGGCTACGCCTCGGCCGGTGCCGACACGCGGTCAACCGTTCGCGCCGAAGAAAAAGGGCAAGGCAAAGCCGGCGCACGGACAGACGCATGAGATGCCGGCCGATGCGCTGGTGATCTACTGTGACGGGTGCTGCGAACCTAATCCCGGCGTCGGCGGGTGGGGCTTTGCAGCGTATAAGGACGGCGTTGAGATTGATGCCAGCTTCGGCGGCGCGGCCACTGCCACAAATAACACCATGGAACTGACCGGCCTGCTGATGGCATTGGCCTGGGTCGCGGCCTCGGCGCCGGCTGAGCCTGTGGTGATCTACTGCGATAGCCAGTATGCGGTCAAAGGCCTGAACGAGTGGGTTCCGGGCTGGAAAGCCAAGGGCTGGAAGCGCAAGGGCGAAAACGCCAGCGAGAAAAACCAGTCTATCGCGAACCTTGCCCTATGGCAGGCGATCGACAGGGCGCGCGATGAACTGCAATTCGTCAAGGTCCAGTGGGTAAAGGGCCATGCCGGCGCCGTGGGCAATGAGCGGGCCGACGAGCTGGCGGGGCAGGGGCGCGAAGAGGCTGTCCCTGTGGAAGTCACGCCTCTCGATCTGATCAAACAGCAACTCCAATATTCGGTGTAGCGAATGAACCAGCGCGCGCAAGCTAACCTCTGGTATGTGGTGGAATCGGCGCCGTCGACTGAGCGCAAGGCGCGCGATGAACTGCTGCGCGCCGGCTACGAAGTTTTCTGGCCGTTCTGGCGCAAGGAAATCAAGCATCACCGGACGAAGAAATGGATGATGAAGGACTTCCCGCTGTTCGTGCGCTACGGGTTCGTTCGCCTAGGGTCACCGGATCGCTGCTCTGAGCTGGATGATATCGATGGCATCAACAAGGTGCTGCGTGTCCAGGGCTTCCCGGTGCCCGTCTATGACGATGTGGTCGTGCGGATTCGCCGGGCGGTGGAAAGCGGCGCGTTTGATGAAACCCGCGAAGATGGCTACCGGCTCCACGCTGGCGACAAGGTGAGGATCGCCGAAGGCCAGTTCCTCGGGCTGGAAGGCCTCATCGACGCGGTGAAGGACAATCGGAAGGCAAAGGTGCTGGTCTCGATCTTCGGCCGAGCGGTGCCAACATCGATAGAACTTGAAAATCTGGCGAAGGTAGCGTAATACCACACATAGGCGATTTGCGGCTGACTGAGCGGGATCTTCGGATCACTCGCCGGGCCGATGCGGGGGCAAGATTTCGCCGCCCCCGCGCTCAGGGACATATTCCAGAAATTCAAACGTTAGCTGCTGTTTGCAAACGTTGGTCACGTGAACCGTCAACATGTCACAGTGATGTAACGTTACGTGGCGTTACGAAGCGTTCCAGACCGGGGTGACGAGGGCGTTCAGTCGCCGCCACTTCCATCAGATTCAGAAATGGAGGTTGCAGGCTCCACAGAGGGGCCGGACCGTGGTGTCTTGCTCTCCTCGGCAATTACCAAGAGGGCTTCAAGGGTGACCGCAATACCTGACATCAGCGCGGAAATATCGGTGTTCCCGCCGGGCAATGCGAGTTCTGCCGCCCTGGTTTGCATGCTGGTGCTGAGTTCTTTCAATTTCTGGCGCAGATCGTCGTCCATGACATTCCTCCATTGACTGGAGGCCTAACGCTGCGTTTAGCGACCAGTTCCTTCCTGGCTGATTCCCAGCCTGCTGGGGCGCGCCTATGCTGGATCAGGGCGCACTTGGACTGCTCGCTTCAGCCTGCTCATACGGCAATTCGCCAAGGTGCCGGTGTAGAAACCGTCAGTCGCTGTCTTCCCGCTGGAGTTTGGAGTCGCCAGAGCAACATCTCGGCTTCATCCCGCGCAAGCCCAATGAGCACTCTGCCGGCAATCTCAGCTGGAAGTTCGGAAACTAGATCGTACACCATCCAGTAGTCGGTCGGTTCTTGGATCGCAATGAACCTCATCCCCGCCTCCTTCATTAGTGAGGCCTAACGTAACCGAAACGCGCTCAGTTCCACATAGTGCTTTCGACTAGCCGGCCTCGGTAGCCCCGATACTATGGCTGAAGCAGGGCAGCCCCATATTGTGCCCACAACCGTTCGCAGTCTTTGGCCCTTAAGCTGGGGGTCCCCGGTTCGCCGTAGAACACCATCGCTCCTCGGACGTCATATCCAAGAACCGAAGCGTTAGCCACGAACTGAATGGCCTCCCCGAGCCGCGTGGTGATCTGGCCTTCCGTTTTGCTCGTGAGGTCAACCACCCCAAGAATTTCCGCCTCGGAACTCTTGGCCCCGAGGACAGCAGCCGCCGTCGCACTGCATATGGCAAGTAGCATCCCATTAGCCTCCGCTAATGTCTGTAACCGCGCAACGTATCCTTTGTTCCAGGAATCTGCACCGTCTCAGACCGGGAGAATCGGCCGGCAAGGTGGCTGCGGTCGTTTTGGACCGGGAAAGCGAAAAGACGGCGATCTACTCGGAAGGCCATTCGGTGCGCCATTTGCCGTCGGCGCCTTGAACCAGGACCTCTGCCACGTGCCCGTGCGACGCGGCGACCTTCGCCCCTCTGATTGCTGCCACGACAGCGGCGACGTTCGAAACGTATGAGTAGACCTCTCCGTCGTACCGGACCTTCCAACGATCACCTTCTCTGAAGACGTAGTATTTCGCGTCCGCCATAGGGCCCCCAGCGAAGATGCGCGTTGAACATCGCTCATGCAGCAAACCATGGCGGTGACATTTCTACAAACTTGCACCCGCTCAGACCGGGAGGACCATCTATGCCCGCAAACGAGTTGACCCCGAAGCAAGCGCGCTTCGTCGACGAATTCATGATCGACCTGAACGCCACACAGGCGGCAAAGCGGGCCGGCTACAGCGAATTGACCGCAGATGTGCAGGGTCCGCGCCTGTTAGGGAATGTTGGTGTCGCCGCTGCCATTGCAGCCAGGCAGGAAGCCATCGCCAAAAAGCTTGGCGTCACTCAGGAGCGCATCGTCGCCGAACTGGCGAAGATCGGCTTTTCGGACATTCGCAAGGCGATCAAGTGGCAGAGTGCCCTCATCATCGAACAAGATAATCCGGACGGCGGCGATGTCCTGGTGATCCGAACGGCCGTCACGAACACTGTGCAGATGGTGGCGAGTGACGAACTGGACGACGACACCGCAGCCGCGATTTCCGAAGTCAGCCAGACCGCAACCGGCGGCGTGAAGATCAAGCTTCACGACAAGAAAGGCGCGCTGGTCGACCTCGGCAAGCATCTGGGCATGTTCAAGGAACGCGTCGAGCATACCGGTAAGGACGGCGCGCCGCTTGTCCCGGTGGTCAATGTCCGCCTCAGCAAGCGCTGAGATCAATCTGGACCTGCACGACAAGCAGGCCCTGGCATTCGAGACGGAAGCAACCGAAGCGCTCTATGGCGGGGCAGCGGGGGGCGGGAAGTCGCATCTGATGCGCTCTGCCGCGATAACGTGGTGTTCGGAAATTCCGGGGCTTCAGGTCTATCTATTCCGTCGAATTCGGGAAGACCTGATCAAGAACCACATGGAAGGCCCGCAAGGCTTTCGCGCGTTGCTCGCCGGCTGGGTGGAATGCGGCTTCTGCTCCATCGTCGAGGATGAAATTCGGTTCTGGAACGGGTCCAGGATCTACCTCTGCCATTGCAAGGACGAGAAGGACCGTTTCAAGTATCAGGGCGCCGAAATCCACGTCCTGCTGATCGACGAGTTGACCCACTTCACGGAGGTGATTTACCGGTTCCTCCGCAACCGCGTCCGCATGGTCGGCATAAAGCTTCCCGCGAAGTACGCCGGCCGATTCCCGCGCATCCTATGCGGCGCGAACCCGGGCGGAATCGGCCACCAGTTCGTCAAGGTCACGTTCATCGACGGCGCCAAGGCGATGAGGGTCTACACGACCGAGCCCAGCGAAGGCGGTATGCGGCGGCAGTTCATCCCGGCCCAGCTCGAAGACAATCCGAGCATGAACGACAACGACCCCGGCTACGAAAACCGGCTGATGGGTCTTGGGTCGGAAAGCTTGGTCCGCGCCATGCGATATGGCGACTGGGATGTTGTCGAGGGAGCCTATTTCGACAACTTCGAACGTCGGCGGCATGTGGTGAAGCCCTTCACGCTTCCCGATCACTGGATCCGCTTCCGCGCTGGTGACTGGGGTAGCGCAAAGCCTTTCGCCTTTGGCTGGTATGCGGTGGCGTCGGACGACACGATCATTGCGCCCGGCGTCGTCATTCCGCGTGGCGCCCTGGTCAAATACCGCGAATGGTATGGGGTGAAGGTCGACAAGTCCGGCAAGTATCTGCCCGATGTCGGCCTGAAGCTGCACGCGGAAGCCGTCGGCGCTGGCGTCAGGCAACGCGATTACGATGACATCATCGTCTATGGCGTGCTCGATCCCGCTGCGTTCGCCCAGGATGGTGGCCCCTCGCTCGCCGAGCGCATGGCCCGGGGAACGACCGGTTCCAATGGATCGACCTTCCGCAAGGCCGACAACAAGCGGACGGCCGGTCGCGGCGCCATGGGCGGATGGGATCAACTGCGCGGTCGCCTGACAGGTGACGAAGACGGCCGTCCGATGCTGGTGATTTTCGACACCTGCATTCACACCATTCGGACACTGCCGGCGCTCCAGCATGACGAAGCGCACCCGGAAGACCTCGACACCAAGCAGGAAGATCACGCTGCTGACGAGACTCGGTATGCCTGCATGTCGCGACCATGGACCGGCAAGCCGAAAGAGCGGCCGAAGGAAATCCCGAAGGCCGGCCAGATCATGTTGCCCGGTGCGCCCGACGACGGCGCAGGCATCCGAAGGATACGCGTATGACCGAACCACTGTACCGCGCCGGCCATCGCTTCGAAGGGCCTGACGGCCAAGGCTATGAGCTGATTGCAGATGTCGTCATCGGCGAGTTTGTGAAGGCGGATCAGTTCAAAGCGCTGAACGGTGCGCCAGAGCCAGAGGAAGGCAAGCGGATGCCTGAATGGCTGTCTAAGCAGGTAGTAGCCTAATGGCGACCGAAAGCGACGACGACGTGATGGACGATGGCGAAGCCGTCGATCCGTCGCTGAAACCCAAATCCTCCAAGGGCTGGTTGAAGCTCATCAAGGATCAGGAAAAGGCTGGGTTCGCCGACTACCAGGAGCGCTGCACCAACATCCAGAAGCGCTATGCCGAGCTTGCCCGCTTGGCCAGCATCACGCGCGACCGTGAATTCCAGATATTCTGGGCCAACATCGAGGTGCTTAAGCCGTCGATGTATTCCCGGCCCCCGGTGCCGGTGGTTGCGCCGCGCTTTCAGGATCGCCGGCCGGTGCAGCGCACCACGGCGGAGTTCCTCGAGCGCTGCACCGTGGTCACATTCGATCGCGAGCGCATCGACGGCGTCATGCGCCGTATCAGAGACGATCTGGCCCTGCTCAATCGCGGCTGCGCATGGCTCCGCTACGAGGCAAAGAGCAAGGACAACGACTTCGTCGAGCGGGTTTGCATCGACCACAAGAACCGCAAGGATTTCGTGCATGATCCGGCCCGCACATGGCGGGAAGTTGATTGGGTCGGCGGTGGCGCCTGGATGACGCGCAAGGAGATGCGGAAGCGTTTCCGCGCCACGTCCGGCAATGCCTATCAGGATGCCGAGTTCGCCGTCCGCAAGGACGACAAGAACAACCATGATGGCAAGCTGAAGGCGCGCGTCTGGGAAATCTGGTCGAAGTCTGAAAACAAGGTGGTTTGGGTCTCGCCTGGCGTCGATGTCGTGCTCGATGAAGGTGAGCCGCATCTGACGTTGGAAGGCTTCTTCCCATGTCCGGAGCCGGCATATGGAACGCTTCAGCCTGAAAGCCTGATCCCGGTCCCGGATTATCTGTTCTACAAGGATCAGATCGAGGAAATCAACGACATCACCAACCGGATCTCCGCGCTGACGCAGGGGCTTCGGGTTCGGGGGTTCTATCCCTCTGGTGCCGGTGAAATCGGCGATGCCATCGAAGCCGCACTGAAGTCGACCAACGACCGCCAGGTCATGGTGCCGGTGTCGAATTGGGCAGCATTTGGCAACGGTGCCGCAAAGGATACGATCGTCTGGCTTCCGCTGGACATGATCGCGACGACGATCACCCAGCTCATCTCGCTCCGCAAGGAGCTGATCGACGACATCTACCAGATCAGTGGCCTGTCGGACATCATGCGCGGCGAGAGCAATCCGAACGAAACGCTCGGTGCGCAGCAGATCAAGACGCAATACGGCTCGGTTCGCATCCGTGACCGGCAGAACGAACTGGTTCGTATCGCCCGCGACATCGCGGCCATTGCCGGCGAGATCATGGCCGAGAATTTCCAGCAGAAGACGCTGGCTGACATGGCGCAGATGGACC
>NZ_RZQG01000449.1:0-4838 GCF_003998635.1 Mesorhizobium sp. M7D.F.Ca.US.004.03.1.1 | reverse complement strand
GCATATGCCCGCCGATGATGGCCGGATCTCGTTGGTGCATGGCGACTACCGGCTGGACAATCTGATCTTCGCTTCCGATCGGCCCCAGGTTCTGGCGGTGCTCGACTGGGAACTGTCGACGCTTGGCCACCCCTTCGCAGATATCGCCTATCAGTGCATGCAATGGCGGCTGCCGCACGCGTCGGGTTTTCGCGGCCTGGGTGGTGTCGACCGTTCCGCACTCGGCCTGCCTTCCGAGGAGGACTACGTCGCCAGCTACTGCCGGCGGCGCGGGCTCACCGGGATCGGCAACTGGACGTTCTTCCTCGCCTTTTCCTTCTTCCGGCTGGCTGCGATCTGCCAGGGCGTCTTCAAGCGGGCGCTGGACGGCAACGCCTCCAATCCGGAAAAAGCCAGGACCTATGGCGAGGCAGTAAAGCTGCTTTCGCATCTTGCCGCCAAACTGATCGACAAGGAGGCGTGATGGGCCGCTTCGACGGAGCAACGGTGCTGATCACGGGTGCTGCCGGCGGGCTCGGCCGAGGTGCGGCGAAAGGCTTTGCCGCTGAAGGCGCAAAGCTGGTGCTATCGGACATCGACGAAAAGGCACTCGCCGATCTTGCAGGCACGCTGCAGGTCGAGACGGCGATCCTCGCCGGCAACATAGCGGACGAAGGCTTGTCGGAGGATCTGGTCAGGCTGGCGGTCGAAAAATTCGGCCGGCTGGACATCGCCGTCAACAATGCCGGCATCGTCCAGAGCTTCGTGCGTCTGCCGCAGGTCGAATCGGACGAGGCCCGCCGCGTCCTGGAGATCGACCTGCTCGGCGTGTTCTATGCCATGAAGCACCAGATTCCGCAGATGGAACGGCAGTTCAAGGCGAACGGCAAGGGCGGCGCCATCGTCAACATCGCCTCGGTCGCCGGGCTGGTCGGCGCGCCAAAACTTTCGGTCTATGCGGCGGCCAAGCATGGCGTCGTCGGGCTGACAAAATCGGCAGCGGCCGAATACGCAACCAAGGGTGTGCGGATCAACGCGATCTGCCCCGCCCACACCAGGACGGCGATGGTGGACGGCTTCGTGCGCGTCTCCGGCGTGCCGGAAGAAGAGGCGTTGGCCGAGCTGACGCGCGGCGTGCCGATGAAGCGGGTGGCCGAAGTGGAGGAAGTGATTACGGCGATCCTGTTCGCCGCCGACCCCGCCAACTCCTTCATGACCGGTCATGCGCTGGCCGTCGACGGCGGCGTCGGCGCGATCTGACACCTTCCGTTTGGGAACTTCCCGCGCCCTTGTTCGTTTTCGTACAGCGTATATAATTAGCCACGCACCATCCCAACGAAGGCACGAGATTTTGCCGCCGAGCGTCCAGACACGCCGCGAGAAACAAAAGGCAGAACAGCGCTCCGAGCTGGTCGCGGCCGCCCATAAGCTCGTCCAGGAAGAAGGCTATGAAGGGCTAACCATCCGCAAACTGGCCAAGCGGGTCGGCTATGCCCCGATGTCGGTCTATTCCTATTTCGCCGACAAGCAGGACATCCTGTTCGCGCTCGCCGAGGATGCGTTCGAGACGCTTGCCCGACGCATCGAGGGGCATTCGTCCGACGATCCGATCGAGGCCTTGCAGGCAGTGATGACGGAATATGCCGCGTTCGGGCTTGGCAATCCCAACGAATACCGGACTGTCTTCATGACCGAAAAGACCAAGTTGCCGGAAGGCAGAAGCTACGAGGACATGGAAGAGGGCAACCCGGCGATGAAAGCGCTGATCAGCCGGGTCGAGGCCTGCGTCGCCGCCGGCAAGTTGCAAGGCGATCCGCGCGCCATCGCCACCATGCTTTGGGCGGTCGGCCACGGCACGATCTCGCTGCTCATCACCTTTCCGTTCTACCCCTTCGGAGATCCGCAGGCTTTCGTGAAGCGGATGTGCGATTTTACGCTTGCCACGCTCAGCACGCAAGACGTGCCACCGCTGACCGAGATACTGGTCAACTGCTGAACGCCAGTTCCGTTCGTTTCCATATTTCCTCTCCGCCCTTCCCAGCATCAGGGCGAATTTCTTGGTTAACAAAAAATTTACCGTACGCGTACGGTTTTGGCTTGAACTTCGCGATCGACGGACGTATCTGTACAGTGCATCGTACATGTACGAGAAAAATTCACCCGTCGAAAACGGAGACTGACAATGAAAAAGACCCTTCTCACCCTCGCCGCCGTGCTGGCACTGTCCGGTTCGGCCTTTGCCGCCAACACCACCCA
This sequence comes from Mesorhizobium sp. M7D.F.Ca.US.004.03.1.1, assembly GCF_003998635.1. NCBI lineage: Bacteria > Pseudomonadati > Pseudomonadota > Alphaproteobacteria > Hyphomicrobiales > Phyllobacteriaceae > Mesorhizobium > Mesorhizobium sp. M7D.F.Ca.US.004.03.1.1. Next base: position 2,603 of record NZ_RZQG01000449.1, on the reverse strand, counting down.
CCCGGTCAAGCATGCGCCGACTGCAACCTGCATCGACACCAAGACCAACGTGAAGCTCGATTGCGCTTCGACCGGCTCGGTCGAGAAGAAGGGCGTCACGGAAAACACCGCCGAAGGCAAGGGCCCGCGCCTCGGCATCAGCGTCAACCCGTGGATTGTGCCGAGCGCATTCTGAGGTTTGATTGCATACCCGCCCGGGTTTCCCCGGGCATGGTCTCGCCCCGGCTTCGAGCGGCATACTGGGTTGGTGCGCAACCGACCTTGCCGCTGAAGGCGGTGCTGAAAGCACTTGGCGATTGATAGCCGACATCGGCAGCGATCTGGCTGAGCGGCTTCTGACTGTGCAGCAGTGCGTCTTTGGCCAGCGCCATGCGCCATGCCAGCAAATATTCGACCGGTGCCGCCCCGACGACATCGACGAAGCGTCGGGCAAATCGCGAGCGCGACATTCCGGCGGTTTTCGCCAACTCGGCAATCGTCCACGCCCTGCCGACATTCGAATGGATGTGGGTGGGTCAGTGCCTTGGCCAATTGCGGATCGGCGAGGCCGCCAAGCAGGCCCTGAGGCTGTGATGCGCGTTGCGCGCCATCGCGACGCAGCGTTTCGATCAGCATCACCTCGATCAACCGTGACAGCACCATGTCCCTGGCCGGCCTGGCAGCATGCGTTTCATCGACGATGATACGCATCAGGCCTGCGAGCCGCTCACCGACATCTTCCGCCGCACGGATATGAGTGAAGCGCGGCAGCAGGCCGAACAGCAGGTCGGCATTGGCCGGATCGCAGATGATCAGGCCGCCAAGTATGCGCGTCGTCGGGCCCTCCGTCCTGCTGCCGACCCGGACTTCGTTGTCGATCGTGTTGCGTTCCTTGAACTCGGCGTCGGAGAGAACGAGCTTCGCGCCGATATGGCTGACGAAACACGCGGAACACGGCTGCGCCGCCAGCAGGTAATCCCCCGCGCACAGCCGCACGGCATCGGCATTCTCGGCCTGGAACCAGCATTCACCTTCGGTCACCAGATAGAAGGTGGGATCGGTCTGGTAGGGCGAGCGGATGCCCCACTCACCGGTTGCCGCAAGATGCCGAGCAGCAGCGTCTTTGGGCGCAACAGGGCGATAATATCGGTCAAAGGGTCCAAATGAGACGATCCGTAATGTAATTGGCACTCCTCGTTATAGATCAGCCAGAGCGCTTTACATAGATCAGCCGCATAACCTCAAGGAGTTATGTGAATGACCAATACCGTCCTCATCACCGGCTGTTCGTCCGGGCTCGGCAAGACCACGGCGAGGCACTTCGCCACCCAAGGCTGGAACGTTATCGCGACAATGCGAAAGCCGGACCAGAGTCTCGCCGCCGGCCATGCCGATCAAATGCTTGTGCTGCCGCTCGATGTCACCGATCCCGCAAGCATCGAGGCCGCGATTGCCGCTGGCATCGAGCGCTTCGGACATATCAACGCCGTCGTCAACAATGCCGGCATCAGTGTCGTCTCGATCTTCGAGGCCACCGCGAAGGAGACGATCCGCGGCATCTTCGAGACCAACGTCTTTGGAATGATGAATGTCATGCAGGCGGCGATCCCGCATTTGCGTGACCAGGGCGGCGGCACCATCATCAACATCACCTCGGGCGTCGGGTTGGCCGCCGTACCGCTGCTGGCGCTGTACACCGCGACCAAGCATGCCGTGGAAGGCCTGTCGGAATCGCTGTCCTACGAGCTTGAATCGCAGAACATCCTCGTCAAGCTCGTCGAACCCGGAGCCATGCGCACCACCAGCTTCACCTCCAACACCATGACGGCGTCAGAGGCTGTTTCGGTCCCGGCAACGTACAAGCCCTACTTCTACCACATGATGCAGTCGATGATGAACTACCCGTTCCCGGATGCGGACGAACAGCGGGTGGTTGCGACGATCTTTGCGGCAGCGACCGATCCGTCGCACCGACTGCGCTATCTCGCCGGTCCGGATACCGAGGAAATGGCAAGGCTGCGCTGGTCGACCTCGGAAGATGAGTACCTTTCCACCATGAACCGGCTGATGGGCCAGACCGCCTGGCGCGATGGCAATGCCAGTTGACCGCTTCACAGCAGACCGCCCGGGTTAAGGCCACGACAGGATATCAGGCAATCGAGATCGGCAGCTTCGCCGCTGAACTCTCGAAGGCCGCGTCGATCAGCTTCTGCATGTCTGCGGCGCGCCGGAACGATGGATCGCCGTTCCGGCCTGAATCCAGCGCGTCGGCAAAGCGCCGGGCATTGCGCTTGACACTGGGCAGCGCCAGCGTCTGCCAGCGCTGAAGATCGACATCCCCACCCAGGCAGGCAGACAGGTTCGATACCTTGCCGTCGGTCTCGACCTTGATGGCGCCCCTAGTACCGTGCAGGGCGAGAGACAGATCGTTGGCGTGGCCGGTCATGTAGCGGCTCGCCACGATCGTGGCGAGCGCGCCGATGCTGCAGCCCGGAATTCCGGCAAACTCCTCGACATGATGCCCGGCGATGCCGCCGGTGCCGAGCAGAAGAATTCGATGCATCAACCCAAGCCCCCGCTTAACTCAAGCCCAAATCAACTCAAGCCCCTAATCAACTCAGGCC
>NZ_RZQG01000448.1:0-4856 GCF_003998635.1 Mesorhizobium sp. M7D.F.Ca.US.004.03.1.1 | reverse complement strand
GTGCCGGACTGCGCGAACCGGAGAAGCCGATCGGCTCCTACCTGTTCTCCGGCCCGACCGGCGTCGGCAAGACCGAAGTGGCCAAGCAGTTGGCCGCGTCGCTCGGCGTCGAGCTGATCCGCTTCGACATGTCGGAATATATGGAACGCCACACCGTGTCGCGGCTGATCGGTGCTCCTCCCGGCTATGTCGGCTTCGACCAGGGCGGCCTCTTGACCGACGGCGTCGATCAGCATCCGCACTGCGTGCTGTTGCTGGACGAAGTCGAGAAGGCGCATCCGGACCTGTTCAACATCCTGTTGCAGGTGATGGACCACGGCAAGCTGACGGACCACAACGGCAAGCAGATCGACTTCCGCAATGTGATCCTGATCATGACCACCAATGCGGGTGCGTCGGATGCCCAGCGCGCGGCGATAGGTTTCGGTTCGACCAAGCGCGAAGGCGATGATGTCGAGGCGATCAACCGGCTGTTCACGCCGGAGTTCCGCAACCGTCTCGATGCGATCATCCCGTTCGGCTCGCTGCCGGTTCCGGTCATCCATCAGGTGGTGCAGAAGTTCGTCATGCAACTCGAGGCACAGCTTTCCGAGCGTGGCGTCACCTTCGACCTGTCGGCGGATGCGATCGCCTGGCTCGCCGACAAGGGCTATGATGAGCGCATGGGAGCGCGGCCGCTCGGCCGGGTCATCCAGGAGCACATCAAGAAGCCGTTAGCCGACGAGGTGTTGTTCGGCAAGCTCAAGAAGGGCGGCACGGTGCGTGTCACCGTCGAGAAGAAGGAAACCGGCGAGACCGGCCTGAAGCTCGAATCGCTCGCCGACGAGGCGCCGGTGAAGCCGAAGAAGGAAGAGCCGGAAGAAACGCCGAAGCCCAGAAAGGCCGTCGCGAAAAAGCCCGCGGCCAAGAAGCTGGTGGCGCCAAAGCCCGAGGCCAAGGGCAAGGACGGCGGCAAGCGCAGCCTCGTGCCGCAACTGCCCCGAAAGAACTGAGCCTTACGAAAGTCGAAAAAGCCCCGGAAACGGGGCTTTTTCCATTGGAACACGAGGTGACGCATGGTTGGCCAGATCATCATCTTGAACGGCGCGCCGCGATCGGGAAAATCAAGCATCGCCAGAGCTATTCAGGAGAGTTTCGATGGCGTCTGGATCAATCTCGGTGTTGACGTTTACGAGCAGGCCACGCCGGCACGCTATCAGCCTGGAATTGGGCTGCGGCCGGGTGGCGAGCGTCCGGATCTTGAAAGCGTCGTGCCCGGATTGTACGCAGCGCTCTACGAATCGATAGCCGCTCACAGCCGGCTGGGGCTGAATGTCGTTGCGGATGTCGGCCACCACGATGCCTATTCGAAACCCCTTAACTGCCTCGTCGATTGCGCCCGCCGTCTCGCCGGCCTGCCGGTGCTGCTTGTCGGCGTTCGCTGCCCGATCGAAATCATCATGGAGAGGCGTGCGGCCAGCGCCGCGGACAAGGGATATGTGACCGCCTCGGCTGACGATCCCGCGCCATTGCCCGTGCGTCTGTGGCAGGAAGAGGTGCATCGGCCAGGCGTGTACGATCTCGAAGTCGATACGTCACTTCTGAACTCTGCCCAGTGCGCTGATATAATTCGGGAGAAGCTTATATTAGAAAATTCGAATTCAATGGCTTTCTGAGGTTCTTATATTCTCGATAGGATTCTCACAGGAATTCTTGACCACTCCTGCTTCCATTTTCACTCTTGATTAACGATGATTGGTCATGTTTCAAGCATGACCCTACTACCTGCAGAGCGGACAATACTGACTATTGTGTTGGCGCTAGTCGCCGTCTGCTTTTTCCTTGCATGGGTCAAGGACGTCACCGTTGCGCTTGACAGCCATGTTTTTTCCATCGGCTTTGCCATTGTCATGACCGCTCTCGGCCAATTCTATCGCCGGGTCCGCAAAGCGGAGCGGATCGCGCTCACTGCGCATGCTCTGGCGCTGTTCATCCTCTTTTCAGTTGTTGCCTCGCTGTTCAACCTTCTGCTCTTGCCACGGCATTCAGCGCCGATCGACGCCACCTTGGTGTGGATCGACTCCTGGTTCGGTTACTCGTGGCCAGACGCCTGTGCATGGATTTCTCAATACCCGCTTCTCTCGGATACGCTGAGGCAGGTCTATACTCTGACGCTGGCTCAGATCCTGTTTGTCTTTCTCTTCCTGGGCATGGCCAACGATCGGAAGCAGCTTCACGCTGCCATGCTGGCGGCGGTGTTTGCCGCGCTGGCCACTATTTTTTGCTGGGCGCTGTTTCCGTCCAGTGGCGCTTCCGCCTACTGGACCTTGGACCCTGAAATCGATCGCATTGTTGGACCCGTGGTCAATTCCGCCTACGGGGCGGAATTGAATCGCCTGCTGGTTTATGGCATCAACGACATTTCAGCCATTCGGGCGACAGGGCTCATAGGGTTCCCGTCGTTCCACACGGTCATGGCGCTGATGTCGCTTTTCGCAATCTGGCCGTATCCATTTGCTCGTTTCGCGCTGATCCTCGCCAACACCGCGTTGGTGCCGGCAATTCTTATCCATGGCGGGCACAATCTGATGGATGTGTTCGGCGGCGCGGTGATTACAATAGCCTGCTGGCGACTGGGCCTGCGGGCATTCGAAGCACAGCAGCGACGGCCATTGTCGAGGGCCAAATGCGAGGCGCTGACAACCGAGGGCTAAGCGTCACCGCGCGGCCAGCGCAGCCCGTATCTTTTCGGCGCTCTCGGCCAGCACTTCCGGCTTCTCCATTCCGCCAGTGTGCGGTTTCAGCGGGATGCCATCGAAGCGCGGGATAACATGGACATGCAGATGATAGACGGTCTGCCCCGAGGCCGGCTCATTGAATTGAAGGATCGTGACACCGTCGGCGCCGAAGGCCTTTTTCACCGCCAGCGCCACTTTCTGAACGACGGTGAAGAGCGGGCCGAAAATTGACGGATCGGCGTCGAGCAAGTTGCGCGACGGTGCCTTCGGCACCACGAGCGTATGGCCGGGCCCCTGCGGCATCACATCCATGAAGGCTATGACCGCTTCGTCCTCGTAGACGCGTTGCGAGGGAATCTCGCCGCGCAGGATCTTCGCGAAGATGTTGTCGGTGTCATAGGCGGCCATGGCGAACGCTCCGGATTGTGCCTTTCGTGTAGCGAAGCCGTCGAAAGTCGGCAAGACGACCCGGCGAAGTCGACCCTGCTCATCAGGGCAGCCCTGTTGCTACTCCTCCAGATCCTTGCGGAACGGGGTGTGCTCTTCGAGATATTCGCCCATCCGCTCCACCTCTTGCCGCTCGCGTCTGAGATAGTCGGCGACGGCGTTGCGCAGGCCGGGGTGCGCAATGTAGTGCGCGGAATGCATGGTCACCGGCCGGTAGCCGCGCGCCAGCTTGTGCTCGCCCTGCGCGCCTGCCTCGACCACCTTCAGCTTGCGCTCGATGGCAAAGTCGATCGCCTGGTGGTAGCAGACCTCGAAGTGCAGGAAGGGATGGTCCTCGATGCAACCCCAGTTGCGGCCATAGAGTGCGTCGGAGCCGATGAAATTGATGGCGCCGGCAATATAGCGCCCGTTGCGCCTGGCCATCACCAGCAGGATGTCGTCGGCCATGCGCTCGCCGATCAGCGAAAAGAATTGGCGGTTGAGATAGGGCCGGCCCCATTTGCGGCTGCCGGTGTCCATGTAGAAGGCGAAGAAATCGTCCCAGGCCTTCTCAGTGAGATCCTTGCCGGTCAGCCGGTCGATCGAAATGCCGTCGGCAAGCGCCTCGCGCCTTTCCTTCTTCATCGCCTTTCGCTTGCGCGAGGCAAGGGTAGCGAGGAAGTCGTCATAGGTTGAAAAGCCTTCGTTGAAGAAATGGAATTGCTGGTCTGTGCGGTGCAGGAAACCTGCCGCTTCCAGCACCTCCACGTCGCCCTCTTGCGCGAAGGTGACATGCGCGGAAGAAACACCGAGTTTTTGCGTCACCGCCTTCAGGCCTGCCGCCAAACCGGCCTTGACGGTGACGATATCCTCGCCCTTGGTGACCAGCAGGCGAGGGCCGGTGACCGGGGAGAACGGCACAGCACTTTGCAGTTTTGGATAGTAGCGGCCACCGGCGCGCTCGAACGCATCCGACCAGCCATGGTCGAACACATATTCGCCCTGGCTGTGCGATTTGAGATAACAGGGCACCGCGCCCAGCAATCTGCCTTGCCCATCTTCCAGCCTGAGGTGGTGGCCCTGCCAACCGGTGCGCCGCACGGCGCATCCGGAATCCTCAAGTGCACTCAGAAAAGCGAAGGAAACCAAAGGATTGTAATTGGTTTCTGCATCGCCGCGCGTAGTTTCGGCAAAGCTGTTCCATTCGTCGCATGTGAAAGCGCCGATGCCAGCGGCGACGCGGATTGAATAGTCCGCATTTGCTGTCTGGCCATCGCCCTCATCGCCTTGATCCATGAGGCTTATTTAAGCTCCGTCCGGCTTGGTACAAGTCACATTTCAGACACTCGACTTCAGGCGACTTTGACCAGATCGGGTTCGAACCCTTCGAACGTCATCTGGTCGGCATATCTGAAGGTCAGGTCGACCGCGGGCTGGTCATGCACGGTCCAGGTGATAACAGGCATTTTCAGCTTTTCACGCACGAAGCTGACGAACCGGTTCGGCAGGTCGCCGGCGGCGTACGAAGTGAAGGCGATCTCGTGCGCCAGCATGGCGAAATGCGCCTCGATCAGCTTGACGTCCTTGCCGTAGGCGGTCAGTCCGCCCGGAATGCCCGGCGCGTGTTTCGGGAAATCGCGGATCAGCCAATGGTCGAACGACATGATCGCGGCTTTGCCCTTGTAGCGCTTGAGCATCTTGCCGACGCTGGCC
>NZ_RZQG01000447.1:0-4873 GCF_003998635.1 Mesorhizobium sp. M7D.F.Ca.US.004.03.1.1 | reverse complement strand
CTATCCTGTCCATGACCTCGACCTGCGCGGCAAGCGGCGAGCCGTCGACGTCTTGGTTCAGCCATTTGTCGAAATCGACGGTTGCCGGTGCAAGCATGACCGGTTTCAGCCCTTGCGCTTGCGTATCGGAGATCAGCAAGTCGACCAGTTTGTGCCGATAGAGCGTGAAAAGCCTGAACCATCGGAAATAGACGCCTAGCTGGTTGGGTGAGACAAAAGTCGCTGCCGCTGCTTGGCGCGCTTCGACATGCGTCAGGGGGCCAAGCCTCCTGGCTTTCGCGCTACCTGAAGACCGTAGCACGACATCGAGGACCTTTTGATCCGCACTGGCCCGGCCGGCGGTCAGGGTGGAAAGATGACTGCTCTGCTGGATCTTCTGGATATGCTTGCCGATGGCATCGATAGCAATCGCGGAGGCAGTTGCGAGATCGCCATTCTCCGGTTTCAATCTGGCTGTTCGGAAAAGAACCGCCACTTCCTGGGCGGCGGACGGAGCGCTGTTGGCTCCGAGTATCGCTTCGAAAAATGCAATCAGGCTATCGACGATATCCGGATCGTGGACATCGAGCAGATGAACGGCTTGAGTTTCAGGGTAAAGGTCCAGGAATGTGTATCGAATGAACCGCGTTGCCGGCAAATCCGACGCGTTAAACACGTGGCAGTGGGCATCGATCGAGGTGCCGAAAGGCGCAACGGGAGGCACAGTAGTCTTGCAGCCGACAATTGGGGCAAGCGCGTAAAGCCCAATAGCTTTCAGAAAGGTCCGTCGCAGCATGTCGATGCCCCCCCGGGCGCTGAGCTGCAGCGATCGAGTTCACCCAGCCCGAGTCTTGTACCGGTGCCTTCTTCCGATCAAAAACCCACTCGCTTTCGTTGCAATCGCCGCAATCGTCGCGTCACGCTATTTTGGTCTGCATGGAGTAAATACATCCATATTTACGGTATCTACGACGATCTATGTTTGGACACTGAGCCCGGTGCCGCACGGTGTCAAGCTGAGGAGATATTTGGGTCCGATATTTCTTTCAATGCAGAATCTATGTCGTTCTTGGCGTTCGACCGTGCACCCGATGAGCTTTGAAAGTCGGGCATTACATGCAGATGCAAAGTGTTCGCTCAACAGTGGTCGTCAGCTTACTTCGCTGTTCGAATGGGGTGCGGACTTTGTGATCGGCACGAATGGGGAATCGTGTGTGCGTCGCCTGAATCCGCTCGAACGCGGGCGGAGGAGTTCATCCGCCATCAAAACGAAAAAACCGCGGCGGACCGCGGCTTTTCGATGCTTGATTCCCTGGAAGGAAATTGGAGCGGGTGAAGCGATTCGAACGCTCGACCCCAACCTTGGCAAGGTTGTGCTCTACCCCTGAGCTACACCCGCTCGCACGGCGTCTTGGCCGCAAGCCGGGCCTATATGGCTGAAGAGCGCGGCGATTGCAACAGGGAAATCGCAGGCTTTTTTGCGACGCGGCGGGCAATGCCCGCAAGCTACCGGCCCTCTGTAAGCGGGGCGTTCACCGCGATGCCGCATGACGGTCTTGTGTCGGTCGTCCCTTTGGCCGTAAACGGCATGGGCTTGAGAAATGGGACGAAGACAAACCGATGCCGAAGACCGAAGCCGAATTGATGGCCTTTCTTGCCGAACTCGGAATTGCTGCCTCGACGAAGCGCCATCCGCCGCTCTACACGGTCGCCGATTCGCAGGCGCTGCGTGGCGAAATCGCCGGCGGGCACACGAAAAACCTGTTCCTGAAGGACAAGAAGGATAATTTCTTCCTGGTCACCGTTGGCGAGGACGCGGTCGTCGACCTGAAGCAGATCCACCAGGTAATCGGCGCGGCCGGCCGCGTTTCCTTCGGCAAGCCGGAGATGCTGATGGAGCTGCTCGGCGTCACGCCAGGCGCTGTCACGGTCTTTGGCGTCATCAACGATACGGCAAACAGGGTCAAGCTCGTGCTCGACAAGAATTTGATGGAGCATGCGGTGATCAATGGGCATCCGCTGACCAATGAGGCGACGACATCGATCGCAGCGAGCGACCTGATCAAATTCGTCGAGGCAACCGGGCACGATGCTGCTATCTTGAAAGTCTCCGCGTGATCGCCACATGGATGGCTTGAGTCAGATGGTCTGAAGCATGTGGCGCCTGGCTGCCGGCCGGCCGCGTCATGGAAGGGTTAAAGAGATGAGCGACAACAATCCGTTTGGCGGCCCCTTTGGCGGCAATGGCGGCCAGTACACCACATCCGTGCAGTATGGTGGAACCGCGCCGGCGCCGGCGAAAGTGGCGCTTGGCGATGTGCCCGCCGTTCCCGCCGCCCCGGCTGCCGATGTCATCAAGGACACGACGACCGCCGCCTTTGCCGCCGACGTCATCCAGGAATCGCGCCGCCAGCCGGTGCTGGTCGATTTCTGGGCGCCCTGGTGCGGACCTTGCAAGCAGCTGACGCCGCAGCTGGAGAAGGCGGTGAAGGCCGCCGGCGGCAAGGTCAAGCTGGTGAAGATGAACATCGACGACCATCCTTCGATCGCCGGCCAGCTCGGCATCCAGTCGATCCCCGCGGTCATCGCCTTCAAGGACGGCCAGCCGGTCGATGGCTTCATGGGTGCGATCCCGGAGAGCCAGATCAATGAATTCATCACCAAGGTCGGCGGCAAGGGTGATGGCGCGCCGCCGGTGGCCGAGGCCCTGGCCGCGGCTACAGAAGCGCGCGACGCCGGCGATATGCAGACCGCGGCTGACATCTATGACGCCGTCCTGGCGCAGGCGCCTGAGACGATCGAGGCGATCGCCGGGCTGGGCGAGCTGCTGTTCGAGGCCGGCGACACGGAAGGCGCCGAGGCGCTTTTGGCAACAGCGCCGGAAGCCAAGAAAGATACCCCGCCGCTGGCCGCCCTGCGCGCCAAGATGGCGCTGGCCGCACAAGCGGCAGCGCTTGGCAATCCGGCCGAGTTCGAGCGGCGCCTGGCGGAAAATCCCAGAGACCATCAGGCGCGCTTCGATCTGGCCATGATCCAGAATGCCAATGGCGACCGCACGGCGGCCGCCGACAATCTGCTGGCCATCATCAAGGCTGACCGGGCCTGGAACGAGGATGGCGCAAGGACGCAATTGCTGCAGCTGTTCGAGGCCTGGGGCATGACCGACGAGGCGACGCTTAGCGCGCGCCGCAAATTGTCGGCATTGCTGTTTTCCTGAGCCCGGCTGTTTTGCCGCACGGGCTTGGCGTCGGCGATGACCGCGCCAGATTAATGCATGTCGCCCAAAAGTGGGTCCCGGTTTTGGGAGAACGACATGCATAAACAAAGACTAAAGCGCGTCACCTGCGACGCGCTTTAAGGGAATTGACGCGCTTCCTGGTGGCGCGATCGGAGGAATGAGGTGCAAGCGGGAAACGCGCATTATCGGCTCGCCAAGGATTTGCCGTCGACGATCCCGATCTTTCCGCTTGAGGGTGCGCTCTTGCTGCCGGGAGGCCGCATGCCGCTCAACATCTTCGAGCCGCGCTATCTGCAGATGGTGGACGAGGCCATCGCCGGCTCGCGGCTCATCGGCATCATCCAGCCCAGTCTCGACGGCGCCTTGCGCGACGACGGCGAGCCGGAGCTCTGCAATGTCGGCTGCGCCGGGCGCATCATTGCCTTTTCCGAGACCGGAGATGGCCGGTATCTGATTTCGCTGCAGGGCGTGTGCCGGTTCCGCATCGCCCACGAACTGACAGTCAAGACGCCGTTTCGCCAGTGCAAGCCGGCGGCTTTCCTCGCCGATCTCGATGAGGATCAGGCGGCCAACGAGATCGACCGGCCATCGCTGCTCAAGGCATTTCGCGCCTATCTGCAGGCCAACGATTTGGAGGCCGACTGGGAAAGCGTCAGCCGGGCCGAAAATGCCATGCTGGTCAACGCGCTGTCGATGATGGCGCCCTACGGGCCGGCCGAAAAACAGGCGCTGCTCGAAGCGGCCGACCTGAAGACACGGGCCGAAACGCTGATCGCCATCACCGAAATGGCGCTGGCACGCGAGAATGAGGATTTTGGTTCGAGTTTACAATAAGAGGGCGCGATGGCGGCGGATGGACGTGACGGGAAGAAGGCCAATGTCGACCCCAAGCTGCTGGAGCTGCTTGCCTGCCCGCTGACCAAAGGGCCGCTGGCCTGGGACCCGGAGCGCGGTGAACTGGTCTCGCGGGTCGCCAAGCTCGCCTATCCGGTGCGTGACGGCATCCCGATCATGCTGCCCTCGGAAGCGCGGACGCTGTCGGTGGAGGATGTGCTGGCCCCACCGCCGCCGCGCCTGAGCGGACCTGCTTGAGGGGCGCGAAGGGATCGCCGACGTGTCGCTCTCGTTTCGCTCTTGGCATGGCCATGCCTACTGAAAATTACGCCCCTTGGGCATGACCCTCTCCGCTTCTTCCGACAGCGTTGCGAGATCCTGCCGGATCGGCTTGTCTTGTATCGCGGGGCGGCTGGAGCGATCGGGGACCCTGGCAGCGCGCTCCGGAGAACTGACAGCTGCCGGCGCAGCCTCGCTGACCTTCTCCAGAAGCACGGTCAGCCAGGGTGTCAGATCCTCGATCTTCTCGGCGACGATGTGGACCACACCCGATTCTGACTGCAATTTGCCGGTGACCTTCACGAACCGTGCTCCCATGACAACAGGCCGGTATCGGTCAAAGGTTCTTTGCCAGAAAATGACGTTGGCGACAGCCTTGTCGTCCTCCAGCGTCAGGAAGATCGCGTTGCCCTTGCCGGGGCGCTGCCGCACCAGCACGAGGCCGGCGACGGAGACACGCCTGCCGTCGCGCACGGAAGGCAGGTTCGCATTGGGCGTGACGCCGGCCCGGTCGCCTTCCTGCGCGAGCGGCTCGACCGGGCC
>NZ_RZQG01000446.1:0-4875 GCF_003998635.1 Mesorhizobium sp. M7D.F.Ca.US.004.03.1.1 | reverse complement strand
CAAAAGACGAACATCTGCCACTGCACGGACTGCCAGCAACTGACCGGCACGGCTTTTCGCGTGACGGTTCCGGCGCCGGAAAGCAACTATCGCATCACCAAGGGCACGCCGAAAATCTACATCAAGATCGTGGCGAGCGGCGCCAAGCGCGCCCAGGCCTTTTGCGCCGACTGCGGCTCGCACCTTTACGCCACGTCGGTCGGAGATGGTCCGAAGGTCTATGGAATTCGAGTGGGAACCGCGCGGCAACGCCAGGAATTGACACCGACACAGCAGAAATGGCACCGCTCCGCGCTGCACTGGCTGCCTGAATTTCAAGGCATGACCACGGTGGAGGAGCAGTAGCGCCGCTCAGTCGTCGCCTTCGACGACCCTCAACCTGAGCTGTCCGGTTTTCGAATCGGCAACGCGGGCGCCCGCGTCGACCTTCGCCACCGGAGCCCGTGACGCGGCGTCCGCGGCGGCATCGCCGTCTGGCTGCGCGCCGAACTCGAGCGCCTCGATCTTCTGGCCGCGCTTGGTGACCTTCGACGTCGAAACCAGGATGTCGTCGATGTCCTTGGCCGACTGGCCGAAATGGACCTGCAGCTTGCGCACCCGCTCGTCGACACGCGCAACGTCCTCCATCAGCCGGATGACCTCGCCCTGGATGAGATGCGCCTGTTCGCGCATGCGCGCATCCTTGAGGATCGCCTGGATGACCTGGATCGACAGCATCAGCAGCGACGGCGAGACGATGACGACGCGGGCGCGGTGCGCCTTGTGCACGATCGCCTCGAAATTCTCGTGGATCTCGGCGAACACCGATTCCGACGGCACGAACATGAAGGCGGTGTCCTGCGTCTCGCCCTGGATCAGGTATTTCTCCGAGATATCGCGGACATGGATCTCGATGTCGCGGCGGAAGGCCTGCGAGGCTGCCTTCTGCAGGTCGGCGCCATCGGCGGCGCGGATGGCGTTCCAGGCTTCCAGCGGAAATTTTGCATCGATGGCGAGCGACGGTGCGCCGTTCGGCATCTTCACCAGGCAATCGGGCCGGCTGCCGTTCGACAATGTCGCCTGGAATTCATAGGCGCCGTGCGGCAGGCCGTCGGCGACGATCGCCTCCATGCGCGATTGGCCGAAGGCGCCCCGCGTCTGCTTGTTGGAAAGGATCGCCTGCAGCTGCACGACCTGGCCGGCGAGCGACTGGATGTTGCCTTGCGCGACATCGATGATCGCCAGCCGCTCCTGCAATTTGGCCAGGCTCTCATGCGTGGATTTGGTCTGCTCGGTCATGGTCTGGCCAAGGCGGCCGGTCATGGCGTCGAGGCGCTGGCCGATCGACTGCGTCAGCTCCGCCTGCCGGGCCCCGAACACTTCGGCGATGGCGCCCATGCGGCCCTGCATTTCAGCTTGCGATTGCAAAATGCCGGCCATTCGCGCCTCGGCGTCGCGGGCATGGTCGGCGGCTTCCGCGGCCGCCACGGCACGCGCCTTGGCCGACCGCCACAGCGCAATGACGAGCGCCACGAACAGGCCAAGAAACAGCAAAACGCCGAAGGCCAGCGCATGGCCGAGCGTGATCGTGGTGGCGCCAAGCCGGGCGACAGGCTCCGAAAGGATAGTGCTCAGATCATTCATGTGGACAGCATAGCCGATTCGTCCTGATAGCACAGATCAAAACGTGAACGAGCCTCAAGCCCAACGGTTGACGCTTTTCGCTGGAGGTCTTAGGTGGAACCCATGCCGATCAAGCCGCTCATCATCCTTCCCGACCCCATCCTGCGCCAGGTTTCCAAGCCGGTGGAGCGCGTCGACGCGCCCTTGCGCAAATTAGCCGACGATATGCTGGCGACCATGTATGACGCGCCCGGCATCGGGCTGGCGGCAATCCAAATCGGCGAACCCCTGCGCATGCTGGTGATCGATCTCGCCAAGGAAGACGAGACGCCGGCGCCGCAGATCTTCATCAACCCGGAGATCCTGGAGAGCGCCGACGCGCGCTCCGTCTACGAGGAAGGCTGCCTGTCGATCCCGGACTATTACGCCGAAGTCGAACGCCCGGCCTCCGTGCGGGTCAAATATCTCGACCGCGACGGCAAGTTGCAGGAGATGGAGGCCGAGGGCCTGATGGCGACCTGCCTGCAGCACGAGATCGACCACCTCAACGGTGTCCTGTTCATCGACCACATCTCGAAGCTGAAGCGCGACATGGTGGTGAAGAAATTCAAGAAGCTCGCCAGGGACAAGGCGCCGGGCAAGCTGGCGGGATAGGGGAAAATGCCCCTTCGCGTCATCTTCATGGGCACGCCTGAGTTTTCGGTGCCAACGTTGCGCGCGATTGCCGAGGCCGGACATGACATCGCAGCCGTCTACACGCAGCCGCCGCGCGCCGCCGGACGGCGCGGGCTGGAGTTGACACCGTCGCCGGTGCAGCGCGAGGCGGAACGGCTGGGCATCGAGACGCGGACACCGGGATCGCTCAAAGGCGAGGCCGAGCAGGCCGCGTTCCGTGCCTTGCAGGCCGATGTCGCCGTGGTCGTCGCGTATGGCTTGCTGCTGCCGAAAGCGGTTCTGGAGGCGGCCCGGCTTGGCTGCATCAACGGCCATGCATCGCTGCTGCCGCGCTGGCGTGGCGCGGCACCCATCCAGCGCGCCATCATGGCCGGCGACCTGGAAAGCGGCATGATGGTGATGCGCATGGAAGAGGGTTTGGACACCGGTCCGGTCGGACTGGTTGAAAAATGCGCCATCGAACCCGATATGACAGCCGGCGATCTGCATGATCGGTTGATGAGTGTCGGTGCGACCCTGATGGTGGAGGCGCTGGCGCGACTGGAAAGGAACACCCTGACATTTGCCGCCCAGGCGGTGGAAGGGGTGACCTACGCCAAAAAAATCGATAAATCCGAGACGCGCGTGGACTGGACTCGCTCGGCGAGCGAGGTCCACAATAGCATTCGTGGCCTGTCGCCCTTTCCCGGCGCCTGGTCCGAGATAGGAATTGGCGGCCGCCCGGAGCGGCTGAAACTGCTTCGCTCGACGCTGTCGCAAGGCCTGTCGCCTTCGGAAGATTTGGGCGAGTCGGGAGGAATTCTCGATGACCGGCTGACGGTCGCCTGCGGGGCAGGCGCGATCAGACTGGTCGAAGTTCAACGGGCGGGCGGAAGGCCCGCTGCCGCGTCGGAATTCCTGCGCGGGGCCAAGATCGAAAAAGGAATGAAATTCTCATGAGCATGATGTCGATACGCGCGGCGACGCCGCGGGATCGCGAGGCCATTCGCCTCGTCGAGGAACACGCTTTCGGCCAGCAGGCGGAGGCCGGGCTGGTCGACGCGCTGGTGACCGGTGGCGACGCCGTTGCCGAACTGGTGGCGGAAGAGGACGGCCAGGTGGTCGGCCACATCCTGTTTTCCCGGCTGTTCGTCCAGAACGGCGGCAAGACCTTCGCGGCCGTGGCGCTCGCGCCGCTGGCGGTGGAGCCCTCGTTCCATGGCAGCGGCATTGGCGGCGCGCTGATCCGCGAGGCGCATATCCGCCTCAGGGACGGCGGCGAGACGCTGGCCGTGGTGCTCGGCGACCCCACCTATTACGGACGTTTCGGCTATAGCCACACGCGTGCCCAGAACTTCGAAAGCGAGTACCAGGGCGAAGCACTGCAAGCGCTGGCCTGGGGCGACGCACCAGAGGCAGGCAGGCTGGTCTACGCCTCCGCCTTCACCGCTCTCGCCGCCTAGGCGAGAGCATATAGCAGCCCGGCATGCCGCGTTTTCGCCTCGACATCGAATATGACGGCAGCCTGTTTGCCGGCTGGCAGCACCAGGCGGATCAGCCTTCGGTGCAGCAGGCGATCGAGCAGGCGATCGAAAAATTCTGTGGCGAAGTGGTTAGGCTGCGCGCCGCCGGGCGCACCGATGCTGGCGTGCATGCGACCGCCCAGGTGGCGCATGTCGACCTCGCCAAGGCGTGGCCAGGCGACAAGGTGCGCGATGCGATCAATGCCCATTTGCAGGCGGCCGGCGCGCGCATCGCCGTCCTGAAGGCGGCCGTCGTCCCGGACGGCTTCGATGCGCGCTTCTCGGCCACCGGCCGCCATTATCTCTACCGCATCCTCAACCGCCGCGCGCCGGCCGCGCTCGACAAGGGCAAGGTGTGGTGGGTGCCGAAGCGGCTCGACACCGGCGCCATGCATGAAGCGGCGAAGGTCCTGCTCGGACGGCATGACTTCACCACCTTCCGCTCGACCCAGTGCCAGGCCAACAGCCCGATCAGGACACTGGAGCGGCTCGATGTGATGAGGCAAGGTGACCTGATCGAGGTAAGGGCCTCGGCGCGTTCCTTCCTGCACAATCAGGTGCGTTCGATGGTCGGCTCGCTCAAGCGCGTCGGCGACGGCGGCTGGACCGAGGCCGGCCTGAAAGCAGCGCTCGAGGCGCACGACCGCGCCGCCTGCGGACAGGTGGCGCCACCCGACGGGCTGTTTCTCGTTGGCGTCGATTATCCCGAGGTCGACTATCCAGGATAGAGGCCGGAAGGCTCTATCCACGGAAGGCTCTACCCTGAGACGAACCCGGAAAGGCTCTGAGCCCCGACATCATCCGGCACGGTGATGCCGAGCAGCGTCTGCAGGCCGAACAGCACCAACAGCGACGCGATGAACATACCGACGAAAACGCCGGTGCCGATCGCTGGGCCCTTGCCGATGGTGGCGTTGGTCATGCGCCAGGTCAGCACCATCGACAGGGCAAACAAAAGCAGCGACACGAGGCTCGAAACCTGGCTCGCGGACGACAGGAAAAGCCGGATCAGCGCCGAGGGCAGCATCAGCCAGGCGGTGATGGCCGAAGCCCAGTTGCTGGCAACGACATAGTGGACGAAGCGGCCGCCTATGCC
>NZ_RZQG01000445.1:0-4882 GCF_003998635.1 Mesorhizobium sp. M7D.F.Ca.US.004.03.1.1 | reverse complement strand
CAACCACTTCATCGGCATCGAGCACCTGACTGAATCAGAAGTCGAGGAGATCCGCGACAAATGCGAGCGTGCCGCCAAGCGGCACGACGAGCATATCGCCGCCATGGCGGCGAAGAAGGCCGTGGCGCAGAAGCGCAGGCCGAAAAAGCACGCGGCCTGAAGGTCAGCCTTTCATGAACGCGGCGAAAGGCTCCTTGTAGTCGGGATGCCAGCGCGACAAAGCGGGGCGGTTCTCGATGATGTCGCCGATTGCCCAGGCCATGCGCTTTTCATCCAGCGGCCGCGCCGCCTCATTGTCCGGGCACAGGATGTAGAAATCGCCCCTGGTCAGGGCTTCCAACATGAAATCAACGACCTGTTCGCCGGTCCAGGCGCCGGCCGGCTTTTCCGTCGCGCCCTCGGTCAGCCCGGTGAAGGTGAAGCCAGGGATCAGCAGATGGGCCGAGACATGGCCGCCGGCCTCGTTGCGCAGCGCATGCGCCAGGCCTTCGGTGAAGGTCTTCACCCCGGCCTTGGAGACATTGTAGGCAAGGTTGCCGGGCGGCGTGGTGATGCCTTGCTTGGAGCCGGTGTTGATGATCAGGCCAGGCCTGGCCGAGGCCAGCATGTGCGGCGCGAAGGCCTCGACGCCATGCACGACGCCCCAGAAATTGATGTCCAGCAGCCGTTTCCAGGCATCGCGGTTTTCCCAGGGCTTTCCGGGATTGTCGCCGACGCCGGCATTGTTCATCAGCAGCGACACGTCGCCGAAGGCGCCGAACGCCCGTTCGGCGAGACGGTCCACCTCATCCGCCTTCGAAACGTCGGCGGCGACGGCAAGCACGGCATCGTCGCCAGCAATCGCAGAGACGGCGCGCGCGGCGTCGTCAAGGCGCGCGCCGCCAATGTCGGCCAGCACGATCTTCATGCCCATCATCGCAAACCGCTTGGCGGCCGCAAGACCGATGCCGCTGGCGGCGCCGGTGATGACGGCGGCGTTGCCTCGGCCAAGCGCGGGCAGGGCGGTCTGGATTTCGGTGTCGGTGATCATGCGCGATGGGTTCCTTCTCTCGATGGCGCCGAACTTAGCGCTGGAACGGGCTTGCGCAAGCCTCTGCTCGCCTAGTCGGGTTGACCAGTCCGGTCGAGGCTGCGCATGTTGCCGAGACAAAAGAAGACTTTTGCCGACGAACATGGAGATGGGTGGGCAAGTGGAGATTTCCTGATTGACGGACTGGGTTGCAATCCTGAAGGAACAGACCGCCACCGGCGACCAGATGGGCCGTGAGGTGCCGCAGATGCTGGCCAATCCCGACATCAGCGAAGCGCAGGTGAAGACACTCTTTTCTGCCCTGGAGAAACAAGCCGAGTTCGTCGAGAAACTGCGCATGGCGCTGGAAAAGTTCGGCCATGATTTCTCGATCATCAAAGCCGCGGAACGGCTGGAGGAACGCTATGCCGACCTTGCCGCATCGGTGGCGGAAAAACTGAAAGCGATGCGCAAGTAGCTGCTACTTTTCGATTACCCGCGCGAAACGCGTATCCGGCACGAGCCATACGGTCGCGACCAGCACATAGATCGCGACGCCAATCCATTGGCTGACAAAGGTGAGCGGTATAGCCGCGAGGTAGAAGGCGAGCGAGATCTTGCCTTTGCGGTCGCCGCCCAGGGCCCTGGCAAAGGCGCTGTCGCTGCCGTGAAGCCGGTGCAGAGTGATGGTCAGGATGTTGAAGGCAACAGCACTTAGCGCGAGGTCGGCGCCGTAGACCGCGACCGGCACCGGCGCGAAATGGTTCTCGCCCATGAAGGCCGTCGTTACCGGCATCAGCGACAACCAGAACAGCAGATTGAGGTTTGCCCACAGCACGCCACCATCGACGCGTTGCACGGTGTGGAACATGTTGTGCAGATTGTTCCAGTAGATGCCGACATTGATGAAGGACAATACGTAGCAGAGGAAGACAGGCCACAGCGGTACCAGGGCCGAAAGATCCTCGCCATGCGGCACTTTCAGTTCAAGCACCATGATGGTGATGATGATGGCCACGACGCCGTCGGTGAATGCCTCGACCCTGCCTTTGCCCATGGATCCCACCTTTGCCCGCAACGGATTGTCGAAAGACAGTAAACTGTTAGCGGATGTTGAAGGGCCGATAAACGGTGCTCGGGAAATTCCTCAACCCTATCCAGGGAAACTCCGGCATCAGTCCCGCTGATCAGGATGGTTGCGGCGGCCGCATGTTGACTTTTCCTGGCTTGGCCTCTCCCCTCGCAGGGCAGTCCCGGCCGGAGCAGACGAACGGCCGGGGTTCGAATGGAGGGACTGATGAGATTTCGTTTTCTGCTTGTGGTCGCGACCATCCTGGCCGCGGTCTTCGGGACGTCCGCCGCGGCCTTCGCCTACAGCGCCCACACCACGACCAATCTCAATGTCCGTACCGGGCCGGGAGCCGGATACGCCAAGGTTGGAACGCTGCCCGCCGGCTTCAGGGTGAATGTCACCGGCTGCGAGCCGGGCTGGTGCCGGATCCATGGCGGCGGCGTGAGCGGCTGGGCCAGCGCCGGCTATCTCGAGCGCTCCCAGATCGTTCACCCGCCGATCATCATCGTGCGCCCGCCGCATCGGCCGCCGCATTGGCACCATAGGCCGCATCATCGTCCTCCGCACCATCGCCCGCCGCACAAGCCGCGTCCCGGCAAGTGCAAGATCGCGCCCGGCTTCCCCTGCAAATAGGGTTGATTGCGCCGGTCCGGGCGTTCCGGATCGCATGACGGGCAGGGCCGCAATCAGCTTGTGGCCCTGTCGCCATGTCCTTGGCCAGAAGGATCCGGACCTTCAGCCGTTCGGCGTCTCAGGCGAAAGATGCGCGCGTCCACGCGGCACGCCAAGTCCGGTGTCCGGCGGCTCGCCGGCGGCCGGCCTGTCCTCGATCATGTGCAGGGTGCGCCAATGACCGAAGCGGTAGTAGGCGGCGGCCAACACCAGCGACGTGATCGAACCGGTGGGAAAGCTCCACCACAGCGCTTCTTCGCCGATCACGCCGCGCATGAAATAGGCAAAGCCGGTTCGCACGACCAGCACCGAGATCACCAGGATGATCAGCGGCGGCATCACCGCACCGGTGGCGCGCACCGTGGCGAACAGCACGATGGTGATGCCGAACAGGATGAACGACCACGACGCGACATTGTTGATGTGGACGGCGATGTCGATCGCTGCACTGTCGCTGCTCAGGAATAGGCTCAGCACCGAGCGGTCGAAAACCGACAGCACGGCAACCAGTGCGCCGGTCAGGACCAGGTTGAAGCCGACGCCTGAGGCGGCGATGCGGCCGATCCGGTCCCAGCGCCCGGCGCCGACATTCTGCGCCGCCATCGAGGAAACGGCGGCACCGATGGCGAGCGCCGGCATCTGGATGTAGGTCCACAGCTGGGCGGCGATGCCGTAGGCGGCGGCAACCTGCGAGCCGTAGGAGTTGACCATGCCCATCACCGTCAGCGCTGCCGCCGAGATGACGATCATCTGCAGACCCATCGGCACGCCCTTGAAGACGACGATGCGCAGCAAGGTGGGGTCCGGCCGCAGCAGAGCGAGGTTGGCGCCGGCCAGACGCAGCGGATGCTTGCGCACATAGAGCACGATCAGGATGGCGATCACGCTCACCGTCTGGCCGATCAGCGTGGACGTGGCGGAGCCCGCGATACCGAGCTCGGGAAACGGCCCGATGCCACGGATGAGCAACGGGTTGAGCACGATGTCGAGGACGACGGCCAGCGCCATGAAGAAGAACGGCGTGCGCGAATCGCCGGCACCGCGCAGCACGGTCATGACGAAGGACAAGAGGTTCATCATCGGCACGGCGACGAAGATGATGCGCAGATAGGACCGCGCCAGCGGCAAGGCGTCGGCCGGTGTGCCGAGCGTATTGAGGATGGCGTCGACCCAGATCCAGCCGCAGACCGCGAACACCACCGAGATGAGGAAGAAGAAGGTGGCGCTGGTGCCGACGATGCGGCGCGCTTCCGGCAGGTCGCGGGCGCCGACCGACTGAGCCACCAGGATGGTCGCCGCCATGCCGATGCCGAAGACCGTGCCGAGGATGAGGAAGAGGACGAGGTTGGCGTTGGAGGTGGCCGTCAACGCCGATTCGCCGAGGAAGCGGCCGACCCAGACGGCGTTGATCGAGCCGTTGAGCGACTGCAGCACGTTCGAGCCGAGCACCGGCAGGGCAAACAGCAAAAGCGTGCGCGGGATCGGGCCGCTGGTCAGGTCGCCGGTGCGCCGGCGGGCGGGCATTTTTTCGTCCATGGCTGGCAACTCGGCGAAGGTTTGTTTCAAGTCCGGTCCGCGATGATTGCCGATTCAACGCAACAGGTCATGCCTTGATCTAATCATGTTCTCAAAGCTTCCGGAATGGGATATTGATCCTCGATGCGTGGGGCCGCATTCCTACAGATCTGCCCTACAGATCTGGATAGACCGGGGGGTACATGTCCGATATTCCGCTGTTTTCTGAGCGCCTGAGCCGGCGCACGTTCCTCGGTGCATCCGCCTTGGGCGCGGCGTCCGTGGCTCTTTCGGCGTGCACCACGACGGACGTGGCGCCACCGCCGCCGGTGGCGGCACCGCCAAGCGATCCGGCTTTCGGCGACACCGCAAGCATGTATGCGGCGCGCACCGACGAGGGCTATCAGCTGCCAGCAATCCCGGTCGCCAAGCTCGATCCAAAGTTCGTGCGCCAGATCGTGTCCGACCCGACCGGAGAAAAACCCGGCACGATCGTCGTCGATGTCTCCGAGCACTTTCTCTATCTGGTGCGCGACGGCGGCAAGGCAATCCGCTACGGCGTCAGCCTTGGTAAGGCCGGTTTCGGATGGACCGGCAGTGCCGTGGTCCAGGCG
>NZ_RZQG01000444.1:0-4889 GCF_003998635.1 Mesorhizobium sp. M7D.F.Ca.US.004.03.1.1 | reverse complement strand
TCATGGCCCAGGCGGTCGTTGATCAACTTGAAGTGGTCGGCGTCGATGATCAACAGTGCCCCCGAACGGGGCTGCTCCTGCTTGCGGGTCTCTTCGAGATAGGCTTCGACCAGCATCGAGAAGGCACCACGGTTCAGCACCGCCGTCAGGCTGTCGGTCGCGGCAATGACGCTGAGGTCGCGCTGGGCGATGGCCAGCTGGCGAATCTTCCACATGAGGAAAAACAGGAACGAGCCGCCCAGCACCAAGGGCAGCATCAGGTCGGTCATCTGCGCCCGCCACACGGCCTCGGGCGAAAGATAGGGGAAATTGAAGGAATCGACGAAGAATGCCACGGCAATGAAGAATGCCGTACCGGCTACTGTGACAGCGATCACCCTGCCCCAGCTCGTCGGCGACAGATCGAGCTTCATCGCGTTCAACTCCGTTAGCCGCCGCTACTATGACGAACCAACGCAAACAAATTGATAAGACTTTCCCTCCAATTCAATATCGGGTCGATATCGGGCGGCATAGCGCCGAGCGCGGGCACCGGAGGTCAGTGGCTTTGCGGCAGGGCAAGCCGCGGTTGGCCGCCCGCGACAGATGCTTGCGCGCGCGGACGCCGCAGGACGGCCGCCGAGAAAGGCGGCCATCCTGATTCCCGGCTTGAGGGTTTGGACCAAGCTGCTGGCAGAGCAAGCGGCGTTCGAAGCCAGACCGTCCGCCGTCAGTTGAGTGTTGGTTTACCCAGCGCGTCGACGACAAAGGATGCCGCGATCAGGTCGTCGGCATCAAGGCAGAGGGAGCCTTCGCCGCCTCCCATGATGGAAGCCACTTTCTGAAAGGTCTTCATTTCGTATTCGGTGATCCGGGCGTCCAGCATCCTGGCCTTGAGATCCGCGATGCGCCGATCCAGGGCCGAAGATATTCCTATTTCTCGGTTCGACATTGCAACACTCCTCCCCACCCGTGTTTGCCTCCCACCGATCCGCTTTTTGTATGAGGCTTTGCGAATACAGGCGCCGAAACGCGCCGTGCGCGGGAAAGGTTCCGAAAAGGCTGAGTCACGAAATAATACGACAGCGCCGGCGGCTGCGCGATCCACGTCAATCCGACTCTCATCACACACTAACCACTTGAAATTATTGGCGATCCCGACAGGATTCGAACCTGTGACCATCGGCTTAGAAGGCCGGTGCTCTATCCAGCTGAGCTACGGGACCGCTGGCCGGCCGTTGGGCCGGCTGGATATTTTTGCGCTGGCCGCCGTTCAATGCGTCCAGGGCGTCCTGCGGTCATAGCGGAAATTCTCCGCATAGGAAATCTGGCGGCGCTTGGTCTCTTTCGGCTCCTCGACGCGGTAGGCGAGCGCTTCCTTTTCGGCGTAGGCCACCGCCTCTTCCCTGGTGTCGAAGGTGAGCCTGATCTGGCTTCTCATGTCGCCCGACGTGGTGTAGCCCATCAGCGGGTCGATCTTCTTGCGCATCTCGGGGTCGAATTCCAGCACCCAGTGGCCGGTCTTGGCCTTGCCGGACTGCATAGCGGTTTTGGCTGGGCTGAAAATGCGCGCGGACATGGCCACCTCGTTATTGTGCAAGGTAGCATCGCCACCCTTCGCCCGTCATTACTGCGCAATGCACGCGGCGGCAAGGTTTTTGCACTTGCCATGCAACGCCGAAATGAATAGGCAACAGACCGTTCGGAGTGTAGCGCAGCCTGGTAGCGCATCTGGTTTGGGACCAGAGGGTCGGGAGTTCGAATCTCTCCACTCCGACCATCCTCTCCCGGAAACACGGTATCGATAGCCATTGGCACGGTCGCATGGTCACCTTGCGCCGTTTCCGCTCGTCGGCCTTGCCGAGGTCGCCGCCGGTCCGCCATTTCGCCAGAATGTGGCTGTGAGATCAGCTCTCAGGACCAGGCTAAATCTCGAATTCGCCCTGCCCTTCATCCATGGCGTTGACGGTTTCGGCGGCGAGCGTGCGCGTGATCGGCGTCTTGCGCTCGAGCGCGGTGCGGTCCAGCCTTTCCACCACGCGCATGGCCGTCGCCAGCGAGCGCTCGATGCGGCGCACGAGATACTGCACGACATGCGGCTCGACCTCGACCTGTCGGTCGGCAAACAGCTTGGTGATGACGCCGGCGAGCAGGAGATCGTCAGGCTCATGGATCTCGACTGTCGCCGCCGCCTTCAGCCGCGAGGCTAGATCAGGCAGCCTGACGCCCCAGGCCGATGGGAAGCGGCGCGCCGTCAGGAGCAGTGTGGAGCCTGCACCCCGCACCGCATTGATCAGATGGAACAGGCCTTGTTCATCAACCGCCCCGGTATCGACATCGTCGATCAGTGCCGGCCGGGCGCCGAGATTGGCGATGCTGTCGCCGATGCGCCGGGCGTCGACCGCCACCGCGCTGGCGCGCGCGCGCCAGATCGAGGCCAGATGTGTCTTGCCGGAGCCGGCGGGACCGGCCAGCACCACCACCGGCGAAGGCCAGTCAGGCCAGCGGTCGACCAGGGCCACCGCATGATTGTTGGTGCCCGAGACGACGAGGTCGTCGCGCGAATAGCCGGTGCCATGGCCGAG
Organism: Mesorhizobium sp. M7D.F.Ca.US.004.03.1.1; assembly: GCF_003998635.1. NCBI lineage: Bacteria > Pseudomonadati > Pseudomonadota > Alphaproteobacteria > Hyphomicrobiales > Phyllobacteriaceae > Mesorhizobium > Mesorhizobium sp. M7D.F.Ca.US.004.03.1.1. The sequence goes on along the minus strand of NZ_RZQG01000444.1, from coordinate 2,325 downwards.
ATCGAGCGGCAACTGGCGTGGCGGGTCGGTTGGCTGGGCAGTCACTTCAGCGACGCGGTTGCGTGCGGTGGCCACCGCCGCGATCGGCCGGAAGCTGCGGTACAGGCGCCGCGCCATGGCCCTTGTAGAGAGGCGATTCGAGATAGCGGGCTATGGCAAACCGTACCAGCACGGCAACGGCAGCCGAAGCCGGCACCGCGATCAGCAAGCCGACGAAGCCAAACAGCGCGCCGAAGGCGAACAGCGAAAACATCAGCCATACCGGGTGCAGGCCGACGCTCTTGCCGACCAGCCGCGGCTGCAGGATGTTGCCCTCGATGAACTGGCCGATGAAGAACACGACAGCGACAGCGACGATCATGGTCCAGTCCGGCCAGAACTGGACGAAGGCAACGCCAACGGCCAGCACCAGCCCGGTCAGCGAGCCGACATAGGGGATGAAGGAAATCAGCCCGGCGAACAGGCCGATGAGGATGCCGAAATTCAAGCCGGTCAGCGTCAGCCCGGTGGCATACATGGCGCCCAGCACCAGGCACAGCGTGCCCTGGCCGCGCACGAAGCCGGCTGTGGCGGTGTTGATGTCCCGCGCGATGGCGCGCACGGTCGCGACGTTGTCGCGCGGCACCCAGCTGTCGATGACCGCCACCATGCGGTCCCAGTCGAGCAGCATGTAGAAGGCGACCACCGGCGTCACCACGAACAGGCTGACCACCGAGACCAGCGCCATGCCGGAACTCCACAGCGAGGTGAAGACGGTGGTGATCAGGCCGAAGCCGGAGGTCAGCAGCGAATTCAGGCCGTCGCGCAAGCCATTGGCGTTGACGCCGAATTTCTGCTCCAGCCATTTCGGGTCGAACGACGTGATCAGGCTCTGCAACCGGGTCAGATATTCCGGCAATTTTCCGGCGAAATCGGCCATTTGCGTGGCCAGAACCGGAATGAGGATAACAAAGGCCAGCACCAGCACGATGAGGAAGGTGATGAGGATGACGACCGTCGCCATGAAACGGGACAGGCCGAGCCGCTGCAGCCGGTCGGCGACGGGATCGAGGAAATAGGCGAGCACCATGCCGGCGACGAAGGGCAACAGGATGGCGCTGAAGACATAGAGAAAAAGCGCCAGGATGACCGCGCTGGCCAGCCAGAAGAATATCTGGCGGCGGAAGGCGGCGGACGCGGCAATGTCGACGGCCGCAGCCTCTATCGCCGCCGTTTCTGTCTCAGATGTCCGGAGTGGAGCCTTCGCCATAGCCGCTCATATGCCTCAGCCAAGCCACGAGATAGGCCGCGGCCGAAGCCACGGTCAAGACCCCGGACAGCAATATGAGGGCTGGCCTCAGTGGGTCGAGGTGAACGACAAGGGCGAGTTCGCCCAGCACAACCGCGGCCAGCACGATCTGGATGGCGGTGTTGGCCTTCGACACGAACAGCGGTTTCATCTCGACCGGATGGGCCATGACGGTCGACAACACGACAGCGCAGACGATCAGCGCGTCGCGCGACACCATGGTGACGACCAGCCAGAGCGGCAATTGCCCGATGAAACCCATGACCACGAACACCGAAACCAGCAGCAGCTTGTCGGCCATCGGGTCGAGATAGGCACCGAGCCTGGACTGCTGGTTGAAGCGGCGAGCGATGAACCCGTCGACGCCATCGGAGATGCCGGCGATGAGGAAGCCGGCAAAGGCCCAGTCCCAGCGTGCCTGCAACATTGCCAGCACCACCGCCGGCACCAGAAGAAGGCGCAGGATGGTAATCAGATTGGGGATGGTCAAGGCGATGTCCCGTCGCTTTGTTTTGTTCATAGATGATGGAGGTGGCGGGTGGGTGCAAGGGAGAGACTGACAATCGGAACCTGGCCGTCTCGCATTTGCTGTCCACGATTTTGTCATGCCGAAACGCCGCTGGGCCGCCGTTATCCTTGCGGACCGAAACCGTTCATGCGAAGAGCCCGCAAACGAGCAGGAAAATTGCGATGAGCAAGCGCGACACAAGCCAGCCCAAAACGGGCCAGCCCAAAAGCGGCCAACCCAAAACCGGCAAGCGCAAGAACGGGCTCACCTATGCCGAGGCCGGCGTCGATATCGATGCGGGCAATCTCATGGTCGAGAAGATCAAGCCGCTGGTGCGCGCGACGCGACGGCCCGGCGCCGATGGCGAGATCGGCGGGGTTGGCGGCCTGTTCGACCTCAAGGCCGCCGGTTTCACCGATCCGGTGCTGGTGGCCGCCAATGACGGCGTCGGCACCAAGCTGAAGATCGCCATCGACGCCGGCAAGCACGACACGATCGGCATCGATCTCGTCGCCATGTGCGTCAACGA